>LUTY01002289.1 GCA_001640045.1 Candidatus Thiomargarita nelsonii
CACAAGCAGGGTCTAAAATTTTCAATCGGCTCACCGCGCCACGCGGGCCGGCTTTTTTACCGTCAAGCAACGGTCCTACGGTTTGTTTGACAATATAATCAACAATATAGGTGGGTGTGTAATAAACGCCACCGGCCTTTTTAACTTCGGGCTTATCCTCTACAAAAGCCTCTCGCTCAGGAGTCAGACGAATGACTTTACCTAAAAATCGCTCATAGACTTGCCCCAAAATATCCGCCGGTAACACCGAAAATTCATAAGGGCTGTCTGGATAATAGAGATTTTTGATAATGTTTTTCAGGATGTCATCATCTATTCTCAATGTCGGTGTCAACACATCAGGCTCATCACGCGCCTTTTCCGCCTTAAAATGAAATAAGCCCGAATTGTAACGTTCATCGGCTTGACGAAAAAATTGGAATAAGCGTTTATAAACTTGGGTGCCATTTTGCAATGTCAATAAACGCCCATAATCTTCAATACCGCGATCTTCACAAATTCGCAAAAATATAATGCGGTCAATGGTTTGTTGCACGGCGAACTTGAGTTGGCGTTGTGTCAAATCCCGATTGCACAAGGCAATATTACGCGCCAGTATGTCGCGCCACCGTTCAATTTCCGCCAAAAACGCGGTATCAACTTCTATGGCACCTTTGGTAGTCGTTTGGGCAGCGGCATATTTATCAAACGGACCTTGCCAAACCGCCTCAAAAGAAAATGTGTCTACCAATTCATCCCAACGCGCCAAATAATCGGTGTACTTGAAATATAAAATACGGGCGGTAGACGCTTTATCCGTCCGAGCGGGCTTGATGCGACAATCATAAACGGCAAATTCAGCAAAATTGGTTAAAATACTTAATGGTAATTTGGCATTCCACCCATAACGGCGCACTTGGAAAGCCGGTTCAGGGTCATTTTTGAGATTCACCGCCGGTTTTTTTGCTTCCACAAAAAATTTTCGCACACCGCCGACACGAAAACTATAATCAGGCATTTTGGTAGCACGCCCTATTTTAAGCGTGTCTTCATGGACAACGTGCCGATACGCCTCCGCTAACCCTTGTTCATTATTGACATCCCAACCCAACGCCATAAAGAAAGGGTTGATGAAATCATTGCGGGTTTGGGTTTCGTTGTATTGGCTTTGTTTATAGCTGTCTTTTTGGCTTTCAAAGCGTTTTACTAGGGTTTGGATGTGATGGTTTTGCATAAATATATTTTATATTAGCATAATATGTTCGTACCAGCTTCACGGAAAATCAAGTCTCTGTAGGGTGAGTAGAGTCAGCAAAACTAAACCCACCCGACATTGAGAACCAAAGTGTACCTTGCACTCCTTTCCAAATATAAAAACTAGAACATCTATAGTATTTCAGAAAATAGGCGTACTCGATTTAATTCAGACGTCTGAATTAAATCGAGGATTCCTATTTTAATTATGGACGTATATTACGCCGATAATAACTATAAATCACCACCACCTTATCCTTAGCAGGAACAGCAATCTCAAAGATAATTTCTCGATTATGTTCCCGTTCATAGGAGTTAGACGCTTTTTTCATTTCCCACTCATCAGGCATCGGCTCTTTGAGAGTGACAAACACCGCTTGCTCTTTGAAATTTTCGATTTCTACTTGCATGGTTTCTTCAGTGTCATAAAGTACCACTTGAGTTCGCTTAGCATTGCGGCGTTCATTCAAACGCTTTTTACTCATTTGACGTTGCGTGACAACCACATCGCGGCTATCGCCAATGATTAATTTGAGGGGTTGTCCCACCGGCGTGAATTTAGCCTTATCTTCACCCAAAAAAAGCGTACTGCCATGTCCATCTTCACCATATAAACGGGCTTTGCCATCCCATAACGCATGTTTGCCTAAACCATTATCGGTCGTATTTTCTAACTCATAATGAACCGGAATACCCACATTATCACCAACTTGTTTAGGATCCCAAGGTAATCGAGCCGCGTCAAAAGTAAAGTGTTTTTTGATAGGCAACTTTTTCGCCGTAAAAAATTGCATCCGCTTAGTTTCTCCGCTTAAAACAGCACTTTCAAAAGCTTCCCCATAATCCAATTGAAAGCGGCTAGCCGGTAAATTTTCCCCAGAGAAATTTCTCAAGACTAAAAATGAGCTTAAATCTAAATTCGACTCATCTTTTCGCACCACCGCCTTGTAGGTGACTAAACGATCAATCTTGTTGAGCAGATAGCTAATTCTGACGCGCACTTGTTGCCCGCTGGGACTGGCTATTTCCCAAACTAAGGCTTGTTCATTGGGCGGATAACTGACGCTTAACACAGTTACCGCTTGCGCTTGATTTAGCACACTCAAACGGATTGAATCCGGTCGAATTTCTACCCCTTTCCAAGAAAAATCAACTTGATTGAGGCCTTTTTGTAAAGTCAACACACGCTCCTCTTCAAGCAGCGTCGCACTGGGATTATCTAACCGAACCACGGTTGCTTCGCGTTCTGGTAACGCCACTAATTTAATACGTGCCCAACTGCTTTCAATGAGTAAAAGACTGAAAACAGTCATAAAAATGAAGTAAGTCGTCAATTTCATCGTGAATTCCTCCGTTTTTGGCGACGTTCACCCTCAAACAAGGTGAGCGTATATGTCAGCAGATATTCTTTAGTACGCGCTGGCAAAGTCAGACGATATTTGATCGTGTCTAGATCAACTTTTTCATAATTGCCCGGCAGATTCTGGATTGTCCAGTGCGGATGCTGAAAGTGTTGGAAAATTTCTATGTCTACCGGCAAATCGCGGTTATTTTCCAATTTCAATTGCCAAGTTTGAATGCGCTCATGTCCCGAAATATTGCCTTTGAAGTCAAAAACATAATTTTCCGTTCGG
>LUTY01002284.1 GCA_001640045.1 Candidatus Thiomargarita nelsonii
CATCAAACAACGTCCCAGAAAGACTAGACAACTGGTTAAGCGCGATAAGCGAAAATGGAGGAAAAGTAAAACCCAAACCAGCCGAGGGAGAAAGAATAATAAAGTCTCTAAAAATAATACTTGGCAACGTTTACCAAGAATTCACTAGATACGCTCCGGCGAAAAACTACAGCGTCGCCGAATTGATATATAGACGCAATGAAAGCGGAGAGGCGATGATAGAAAAGATAATTTTTAAAAAAAGGTAAGCCTTATTAGTTGTTTCGGGAGACGAAGTAGTCTCGTAGAGAACTTTTGCGACGTTCAATCCGCTCCGCGTAATGAACGAAACAACACTTCAGTCGATTGTAGGAGTCCAAGATTTATCTTGGACGTCCTACCAGTTTTTAAAAATCCTATTTCTTCAAGAAATAGGATTTTTTAGTTGCCCCTCATTAAATATGATTTTTTCATTTTATATCAAGACTTTTAAGCTAACGACAGACTATGGAAATGCCAAATTAAAAAAAAATTATTCTGGTTGTAGATGATTCACGTACCTATT
>LUTY01002285.1 GCA_001640045.1 Candidatus Thiomargarita nelsonii
ATAACCAATAAATTGGCATCCAAATCGCCAGCATGATTGAGTGCCTCAAACGCCATGCCTGCCGTCATAGCACCATCACCAATAATTGCCACAACTTTACGATCTAAACCCAATTGGCGATTGGCAATCGCCATGCCCAAGGCAGCACTGATCGATGTGCTTGAATGCCCCACTCCAAAGGTGTCATAAATACTTTCGTTGCGCTTAGGAAATCCAGCAATACCATCAGATTGGCGTAGAGTAGACATGGCAGAACGCCGTCCCGTGAGGATTTTATGGGGATAACTTTGATGTCCGACATCCCAAACGAGGCGATCATCAGGCGTGTTAAAAACATAATGGAGGGCGATGGTGAGTTCAACCACACCTAAATTGGACGCAAAATGCCCGCCAGTACGGCTTAAAGTGTCGATTAAAAATTGACGTAATTCTATGGCTAAATGAGGCAATTGTTGTTCTGACAATTGACGTAGTTGGACAGGTGTTTGCGTGTTCAGTGACATATTTCTCATCAGGGCGTTTGAGTAAACCATACAATTCACA
>LUTY01002286.1 GCA_001640045.1 Candidatus Thiomargarita nelsonii
CCTTGTTTAACTGTCATTGGCAATCGCGCACGACGATTTTGGATTTCTGCTTGCCCTGCTTCTAGTGAGGCAATTTCAACACCGCGTTTTGCCAGTTTTTTATGCAATATATCCGTCATTTGATTTAGTTGAAATTCATTTTCAGCATGTAAAGTTAAGCTGGTATCCTGATATTCTACATGCGCCTCTGAACCTTTAAAATCAAAGCGTGTCGAGAGTTCTCTATTACTTTGATCGACAGCGTTAGACAATTCATGCAAATTGACTTCTGAGACAAGATCGAAACTTGGCATAATTTTTCAATCCGATAGTTGAGCCTCTTTTGAGGGTCGGGCTTTTTTCGCAACAATCTTTTCCTTAATACGCGCTGCCTTACCACGCCTGTTACGCATATAATAAAGTTTAGCACGTCGCACATCGCCGCGCCGTTTGACCTCAATAGAGTCAATCAACGGACTGTAAGTTGGAAAAACCCGCTCGACACCCTCGCCATGAGATATTTTGCGTACTGTAAAGGCAGAATTCAACCCCCGATTACGTTTA
>LUTY01002287.1 GCA_001640045.1 Candidatus Thiomargarita nelsonii
CCTTCGATTTCATCTAATCTATCATCATGCCCCGTTAAATAGGCCAGTTCGGCGCGGAGACTTTCTTCTTTATCTGCTGTAGATTCTAAAAAAGCCTTGATTTTTGTTTGTCTGCCTTGACGATAACAGCTATATAAAAATTCATAAGGCATTTCATCCACTAACTGGGGAGAGTGAGTGGTGACAATCACTTGATTTTCGGCAAGTGTGGCACGACTTTTGAGCAATTGAGCCACGAGAGGAATACGGCGTGGATGAATACCATTTTCTGGTTCTTCAAAACCTATCAAAGTCGTCGGCTCAATGACACCGCCCAGTGCCAGCAGCCCTAACAGGCGTAATGTGCCCTCAGATAACACACGGGCGGGCATAGAAATTTCCCCCTCACGCACCCTTAATTCCAATTCTCCTAATTCATTGGGAGCCACTTCTATCCCCGTGATAGAAGGAATCAACATAGTTAAGGATTTTTCTATGCCTTTAAATTGGCGCTCATCAACGCTGCGTAAGGTATTCAAAAAGGCTGCTAATTCTTCTCCCATC
>LUTY01002288.1 GCA_001640045.1 Candidatus Thiomargarita nelsonii
CTGGTGTTTTAAACATGAGATTGACTTATGAAACAATTTATCTTGACAAATCTTCCCACAAGCTATGATGGTTTCCAGAAATTATTGAGATTAAAAGATAGCTTAGAATCTGCAATTGAAGAGGGTCATAAAAAATTTTTTATTGATATGTCTCATATCACTTGGTTTGAAGGCCATATATGTGCTTGTTTGGGGGGATTACTGAAATATTACAATTATAAAGGCTTATGTATTTATACAAATTTAAACAAGATAGCACCTAAAGTTCGGTCTTTTTTAAGCAAAAATGGTTTCCTATCTTTATTTGGTCAAAATAGAACGGTAGATATTCATGATACAACCATTGAATTTAAAGGGCATAACATCAAAAAATCAGATGACTTTAATGATTATATTACTAAATACTTTTCACAAAACAGTAGAGGGTTGCCTGATATGACACCAATATTATTAAAATATTTTAGGAGAAGCTTGTATGAAATATACTTGAATGATGTTGAACATGCCGAAACCCAGCTAGACGTATTTTCTTGTGGACAATTT
>LUTY01002299.1 GCA_001640045.1 Candidatus Thiomargarita nelsonii
TTGGTTTCATCCGCGTCAATACGCGGTTGACGGAGATAATGCTGGCTCTGAATGAGCGGAGTATTTCCCGATAATTGATTTTGGGTTTTAGCGTGGCTAAAATCAGTTCTTGTATATGGCTTGGTAGTGTGCCCCAGGAGTTGTTTTCTAATGCCGATTCTATTTTGTCGTTGATCTGATTGCTGTAGTATTCGTCGGCATCCCAGGATTCTGTATTTTCTATGCCGCTGGTTTCGGGATCGGTGTATTGTTCTTGTGCTCCGCTTTCTCCCCCTTCATCCGGTTGCCCGCCAGCAGCGGATTGCCCCATGCTATCTTGTTGTTCTAGCAATTTATAATAGTAAAATTCAAAGTATTTTTTGTCATATTCGTCGGTTTGAAATATCTGTTTTGCATAAGGGAAGTTGAGCGGTGTTTGAAGATATTCTTGGATGGTAATATTACTGGCGGTGTAGGCGACAGTTTGGTTTTCTTTGCGTCGTAAATAGGGGTGTTTTAATATAATCCGCATGGCTTCAAATTGTAGCACTTGGTAAAGGGTTTGATCATCCAAGGCTTCAATAAATGTCGGATTATATTCGACTTGCCCCCGTCCAACTCTGATGTTTTGAATGTTTGGGTTGATGCTTAATTCGTGAGTTGTCCAGACGGCAAAAAATAGCGGATCGATGAGGTACCATTTTTCGATGATATTGCTTATTCTTTGTTTGGTTGTCATTTTTTAAGTGTACTCCCGTGCAAGGTACGCCTTGCACTCCAAATCACTATCTTTATGTGCCATTAGTAGTATGTAGGGTTTCGCTCCGCGAAACCCACCCTATAATTAAAAAGGGACAAGTCTATTGTTTTTGCTTAACCTTGCTTAGGTACTCTTCAATCACCTCAATAGGAAGGGATTTTAGCACCTCTTGCGATGTAAAGGCTTTCACCACTTCTTCCCGTGAACGTTTTTTCACGATTTCTTCTAAAGTAAATGAGTTAAGCACTCTTTGCTCGGTTTCTCTCAGATAGTCTTCGATGGTATAAGACATAAATACCCCCTCGGCACAATAGTGCTCATAAAGTTGATTGATGATCGAACTGAGTTTGGGATTACGCCAGTCATGATGATTTTTGGCGAACTCAAATTTTTCCAACACGCTGCTAAACAATTGCCACACCGTATTTTTCTGGGTTTTGGGAATCCGACTTAAGACGATAACCCGTACTACCTTCGAGCCCCAAGGTAATTTATAGACACCGTCTTGAATGGTTTCAAGTGGGTATTCTTTAGCCAATTTGTGTGGATAGCGCGTACTAACCGCATATAATTGAAAATCCGTTTCGGGCAATAATGTTTTCTTTTTCTTCGGGGGCTTTGGTGGTGGACTTTCTTGTTTGCGATAATTGACATAGTGCCCCAATAGTTCATCAAGTGCCCAAGTATCCAATGCTTCTTGATGAGATTTATAGCTGAGCAAATTATGTTGACGAAGATTATCCAATCCATCTGGGAGTTCGTCAAGTTTTTGCCCTTGGGCTTGTTCAATAATGATGACATCTAAATATTGTTGTTGGAGGGATAAGTCTTTTTCTAATTCGACACGATAATTGGAGTCCCTAAAATAATCGATTAAAGTGATTCCGAACAGTCGGTGCCAATCGGTTTTATTTGTCGTTTTGTTTGTCATTTTGTTAAGCCCTATGTCAATTTTTCTCGTTCCGACGCAGAGCGTCAATGCCATTTCGTGGCGGGCAACCATAAAGGATTGCCCCTACAAAAAAGGCATATCACGTAGGGGCAATCCCTTGTGGTTGCCCGCCACGAAATGGCAGTGACACAGAGCGTGGGAACGAGAAAAATATAACTGAACTCGTTGTTTATAATTGAATATTACTAATATACTCCGTCAATTCTTTCATGATTTCCATAGATTCGACCAATAACAGGCTGGCGACTTTTTCAAATTTGGCATTTTCGATCATTGAAGCGATATGGGCAATGGCTTCCGTTTTTTTCACCTTTTTGAGGTGAACTAAGTATTTATGGAAATTTGTTAATATCGCTTTTTTTTGAGCCGCTTTGTAGTTGTCGCCATTGAGCCAGTACATCATTTGTTCATTTAGAAAGATAAAATCTTGTAGTTTGAAGGACTTTAATTTATCCTTGTATTTGTCAAAACTTAACAGTAGTTGTCCTGGCGAGACTTTGAAGGTCGTTTCTAGGCTCTTTTTGAAGTTCATGGCAGCCTTTATCCCAACAATGCCCGCAATTATTTTGATATGGAGATCATTTATCTCTTTAAGCGGCTTGATCAGGTTGGAGACTTTTTCCCAGGCGCGGCGATCAGGGGTTTTATTGAGTCCTGTGTTTAACCCCTCTTCAATGTCTTCCGGATCGAGGAATTGATGATGTTTTTGGATAAAGGCAATCACTCGTTCATCAATTCCTTTGTCATTCGCCCATAAGAGCCAATCTTCTACCGTCGGTGCAAATTCATATAGGTTGAAGCGTGAGACTAATGCTGGATCTAAATCGGTTAGTTGATATTCTTCTCCTTCGTTGACGGCGGAGATGACAATGCTCCTTTTTGGCAATTTTTTGCCAGCTAGGGTTTTATTCAAGGTTAAGTCTTGAACCGATTGGAGTATTTCTGGACGTGCGCGATTGAGTTCGTCCAGAAATAGGACTATCGGTTTGTTATCCGTTGGCCACCAATAGGGGGGTAAAAATTCTGAGTGTCCCGTTTTTTGGTCTTGATACATGAGCCCAATGAGATCTCCGGGATCGCTCATCTGCCCCAGGAAGAAGGCTATCACTTTCATTCTTTTTGTTTTGTAAAATTCTGTGATAATTTGCGATTTACCAATCCCGTGTTTTCCG
>LUTY01002290.1 GCA_001640045.1 Candidatus Thiomargarita nelsonii
GGACACCAAAGCATAGGACAAGCCTTTGGAGGCAAAATTGTCCATGCTCGCCAAATCATGCATGGCAAAACCTCAAATATTTACCACACAGGCACAGGCATTTTCAAAGGCATACCTAACCCCTTTGAAGCGACACGTTACCACTCTCTCGTCATAGAACGAGTACCCGACTGTTTAGAAATCACCGCTTGGACACAAACACCTAATGGTGACATGGAAGAAATTATGGGAGTGCAGCATAAAACTTTAGCTGTTATTGGCGTACAATTTCACCCAGAATCTATCCTTACACAACAAGGACATGCTTTACTCAAAAACTTTTTAGATTTATGATAACTGATAACTGATAACTGATAATGGTAGTCCAAGAAAAGTATAAATCCAAGCTCACTGGACTCCCCGGGAAATTAGTCACTTTAGGCGTGTTGAACGAATCTGACGCAAGAAAGGCGATTGAACTCTCGCGGACTGAGCGCACCCCTATTGTAACTTACCTGCTGAATAAAAAACTGGTCACCAACAGTGAGGTAGCCTGGGCGTTG
>LUTY01002291.1 GCA_001640045.1 Candidatus Thiomargarita nelsonii
CCAAGTCAGTGGAAATTTGACTGATAGCGGCAGTGCCCAATGGAGTACCGGGCAATACTTTAATGCCTATCAATTTGAGGCTGAACCTGGACAGGCGATTTCTATCGTTATGCGTTCACAACAGTTTAATACCTACTTATGGTTGTTAGATAATCAAGGAAAGGTCATCACCGTTAATGACGATAAAAGAGAGCAAACAGCGAGTGAAATTATCTTTTTTCCATTTACTTCAGGCAACTATTTCATTGCTGCCAGTTCTAGCCTTCCCATGGAAAAGGGTGGCTATGAGTTAATCCTCAAAACCACACATCAACCAACTCAAGCTAAAGTACTCTCTGGGACGGTTTCTGAAAAATTGGAGACAGCCGATTTTCAACTTAGCACCGGACAGTACCTAGATGTCTATACATTCCAAGGTGAAATGGATGAGCGTGTTAGCATCGGATTGAGTTCATCCGAATTTGATAGTTACTTAAGAATTATGGATAGTGCGGGCAATGTTTTGAGGCAGGATGATGATTCAGCGGGTGATGAGGATGCAC
>LUTY01002292.1 GCA_001640045.1 Candidatus Thiomargarita nelsonii
GCGGCAGTCTTGCAAGACATAGTGTTGCCCCCCTAAATCAGCTAAAAAAGTAGCGATTTCCAACAAATCGCTTTCATTTAACAATTGCGGATGTACTGTGGTGCGGAATTCGTAGGCAACGCCGGATTCAAGTAGCAGCTTTGCACTTGCCAAGGGATGTTTGCCGCTGTTAGATACGCCCGTAATTTGGGCATAACGATCAAAGGGGGCTTTAATATCAAAACCCACCCAATCCAAATAAGGCAATACTTTGGCGAAACCCTTTGAATTCACACCCCCTGTATGGAGTGCGACTTTAAAACCCAAACTGCGGACATACTGCACCGCCTCTAACAATCCTTTCTGTAAAGTTGGCTCTCCACCACTAAAGACAACCGCATCAAGCAAACCCTGACGACGTTGTAGAAAGGCATCGACTTTTTCCCAAGACAGAGCCGGCTTAACACGAAAGTCTAACAAATGGGTATTATGGCAATAGCCGCAGCGCCAAGCACAGCCTTGGCAAAAGATAACGGCGGCTAATTGCCCCGGAAAATCTAAGG
>LUTY01002293.1 GCA_001640045.1 Candidatus Thiomargarita nelsonii
GGCAAATGCTCATCAAGCGGCATGATATGTTGCGGGCCATCATATTGCCAAGTGGTCAACAGCAGGTTTTAGCTGAGGTATCAGCCTATTCAATCATAAGTTATGATTTCACCCAAGCTGATGAGGCGACTATCAACCGCCACCTTGAAACGGTGCGACGGGAGATGTTTACCCGGTCTTTTTCACCTGAACAATGGCCTTTATTTGATATCCGCTTTAGCCAATTACCGGCACAGGAGCTACGTATCCATTTTAGCTTAGATATGTTAATTGCCGATTGGGGCAGTTATGAAATTTTGTTGCGAGAATGGGCACAGCTGTATCATCAACCTTCGCCCTCGTTGCCGGCTTTAACCCTTTCATTTCGAGACTATGTGTTAGCTGAAAGAAAAATTAGGGAGACTGATCGGTATCAGCGGGCCGCAACCTATTGGCAAGAACGCTTATCTCGTTTGCCAGCCGCCCCAGAGTTACCTTTAGCCGTTGTTCCAAGCACCCTCAAATCAGCCAAATTCAAACGCCATCGGGCTTTTCTTGAACCG
>LUTY01002294.1 GCA_001640045.1 Candidatus Thiomargarita nelsonii
CAAACAACGCGAACAAGATTACCAAAGTCTCAAAGGCCGCAAGACGCTGTTGGCAATGGGCGCACCGCGATACCATTCGTCAGAGCAACCCCCTAAAGATTGCGATAGAGCCATACGTGCCCCCAATATTGACCTTGAAACCTTTAACCCACAAGACTACCAACGCGCCTTAAAAAAGTTAAGCGGCCAATTGTGCAATCTCCCCGGTGCCAAAAAAGAACTGGCGGCCTTGAAACAACAATTTCCCGATGCCACCCTCTATCAAGAAGCCGAGGCAAGCGAAGCCAAACTGCAAAGCCTCAACGAAGCCAAAGTGTTGACCGATTACGAATATTTAGTCTTCTCCACGCATGGCTATCTCAGCCCCCAAACGCCGGCCCTGTCCGCCCTTGTTTTAGATCAACTTGATACCACCGACAAGGCGGATGGCTATGTCACTGCTGGCGAATGGCCAGGCTACGATTTAAAAAGCGATTTGATGGTACTGTCTGCCTGTCAAACGGGGGTGGGAAAAGTCATGCGCGGCGAAGGAGTGATGGGTT
>LUTY01002295.1 GCA_001640045.1 Candidatus Thiomargarita nelsonii
CATGAAAATTATCATGGTGCACCTTCTGACGCTGGTGTGTGGGAAAGAGAAAGGTCTACTAAGCTTTTCATCCTGCGCGGCGGCTCTTGGTACTATGACGCTGGGAAAATGCGCTCTGCGTTCCGTGGCAGGGGGCAGCTGACTGAGCGCAACGGAGATGTTGGGTTTCGGATTGTCTGGAACCCCATAAGAAGTACAACGAACGGATTTTCCCTCGCCGGTTTGCAACCGGCTCGGTAACGTTTTAGATAATAAAACGTTTCGGACGGGGTTGCAAACCCCGTCCGGCAGCGAAAGATCGTTCAAGGCAAGCGATCAAAGCACAGTTAAACCTAAATGCTCAACCATCGGCATAAAATCATTGTTATTTTGTAACAATCTGATTCTATTGACAATACAAAATGTACCGATGATGACATTCATTGTATTACGAATCGTGATACCACGTTGACGTAACAGGCGGTAATTTTGTGCGCTTTGCCAAGCAACTTCTTGTCCTAAGATTTCTCGAAAGGGTAAACAGGTCAGCAAATGTTTGGC
>LUTY01002296.1 GCA_001640045.1 Candidatus Thiomargarita nelsonii
TAGATAAGGGCCAGCAATTGATAGAGGTCCTGGAAAAAATGGTCTCCCAAGGCAAGGTGAAAAATCCGATAGCCTATTTGGCAGGGATTATTAAAAAGTACAAGGCTAATGAATTCACACCGGTATCAAATCCGCCAATCATAAAAGAGTCGCCAGAAAAACAGGCGGCACGGGAAAAACAGGCGAAAATTGATAAATGTCCTTTTTGTGATTACGCGGGTAGGATAGATTTTCTATATCGGGATGGTACGAGAAAAATCATGAATTGCAACCATCCGCCTGTGGAGAAAGTCCTCAAGCATGTTGAGAAAATAGACGTGTTAATCGTTTCTGCCGATCCTGGCTATAAAGGGCCGCGAGAACATGAATAACCAACAACTTTAAAATAAAACGCCTAAATATGACAACTCAACCAATCAGTATTATCAACGATAACGGCACTCCCCGTGTCGATAGCCGGCTTGTTGCTGGGCGGCTTAATGTCCAGCATAAAAACCTCATTGAGAACATCAGTAAATATACTGACGAATTTCAAATGCT
>LUTY01002297.1 GCA_001640045.1 Candidatus Thiomargarita nelsonii
GCTCCTCTAGCACAAACTAAACTAAGTTTGCGTTAACGTTTTTACCTCTGTCAATGGATAAGTCCCGATTTTTTGACATAATCTGTCTTGATCATAATTTTCAGCAAACCAATGAATCACCTTTTTTAAACGCCCATAGCCGGCATGATAAGCACTGACAATACACGGAAAAATGAACTCATTCTCGAAATCTGTTTTAGAAAAACCAAATTCTGTCGCTAGTGATTTAAAATCATCGTGACAAAAACGACGCAAATAATCATAGATTTCTTCACAATAGCGATTGGCGACTGCGGTTGTTGTGATGAAATTGTCATAATCGACTTTCAGATCAAGTTTTTCACAAATTTGCTCAAAGGTTGAAGGCATAATTTGCCAAACACTTTGCGCTTTGACAGGGCTGATCAATGAATTATTAAAACCGGATTCAATGCCAGCGATCCCATAACTGATCTCACTTAAACGTTTTCTGATGCCAGCCGGCAACTCAATGAACTTTTCTACCAGCGTCGATTGAGAAAAAACCTTTTTAGCATAAGC
>LUTY01002298.1 GCA_001640045.1 Candidatus Thiomargarita nelsonii
GGGCCTTGACTATTCTTGGGTATCTTTTGGTACCTTATGCACAATTGGCTGAAATGTGAAGCGGCACTGATGGGCTATTTTTATTTTTAAATTAATATTTTCTGTTGTTAATTGCTGATTAGTCGCATTCAGCAATTTAATTAAATGATTATTTTGTTCAATTAATTGCGCGTTATCTATTGCCACCGCTGCTTGTGAGGCAAAGGCTTTGACTAAGCTTTCCAATGTATTAGGAAAAGGCGATATTTGTTGAGTGTCGGGATCGTGATAGTTTATCAATTGCAGAATGCCAATGGTGATATTGGCGTAGCCACGGAGTGGCACCGTTAACAGTGATTGGCTCCGATAACCCGTGCGTTGATCATATTCGTACAAATCGGTACAATCAAAACCTGAATAATGATAGACATCTGATAGATTGACTAATTGACCGGAAAATGCACAGTAGGCACAAATATTATCCATGTTATTTTGTTGACCAATAAACAAAGAAATTGAGGGGACAGCTTGAAGGGGGGCTGGTACGGCATCGTTTTGTGA
>LUTY01002308.1 GCA_001640045.1 Candidatus Thiomargarita nelsonii
GGCAAACATTTCAATCATATTGATGACACAACCTGCATGTGAAGGACCTATCGGAGCCATATCTATAATCTCTCCTTTAATGAGTTCCATCCGTGCCTCTGGTGGAAAAATATTGTGTTTTCCCATTTTATGCCATTCCGAGACACTTATCCTATGTCTTTGTGGAGCAAGATTCATCATCAATCTCCTTTTTATCATACTTTAGGATTCAACCCCAAAGTTCTATAGTCATCCAGATAAATTTTAGCCCAAACCTCAGAGGTTTCCAAAACTGAAGAGGTTTAAAACTAGGACAAAACTTTTCTGGACAAGTATATAGCTACCAGCGAGGTAGCCAAAACCCCCGCCGGTTAGACAAGTCTATTGTTCTTTATTTTCTAGTATGAATAATAACACCCATATCAGTATATTCTCCAACCCCCACTCCCTGACCTACCAATTCTTGCATATCAGCAGATCGTAACCATTCAATTGACAAATCTTCAGGGAAATCAATGGGTTTTTCTGAGGCGATAACCCATAACATATAGCGATCAGATGATTCTATTGGTGAATCATTGGAAAATACCCAAACCTTATTGGCATCAAGCCGTTTAGGCGGCACTCCGGGAGAACGAGGATATAAACGAGTAATACCTTTTTGACTATCTCCCCAGTAATCCAAAATAAAAACATAAGGATATGCGGCACGGTTGGTTCGCATTAAAAAGCGAACTTTTTCATCCTCTTGGTAACTGACAAAACCATTGCCATGTGTTGTGACAAAATCGATCATCAAATCGGTATCATCAAACATATCATTTTTGAAAAGTAAAAGCCCTGTCTGCGATGAAAAACCATTGGGCATTTCCATTAATGCTTGTGCCATTTCATTGGATAGTGCGCTCAACGGAAAAGTCACCGATTCGGTTAACACAGAAAATTTGCTTTTATCCACCAGAAACACAGTTACTTTGACTTTTGAATCTGATGAGCTGACTTTCCAGCTAAGTTCACTTTCTGCATCCAACAAAGCCCCCATGATACTGAAACCATGACGAGATGCCGCTACTTTTTTACGCAATTGTTTAGCACTCATTTGATCAAGTTCAGATTTTGGCAAGTCTGTCATGCTATCCAACCGCTTGAATAGATTGTTCTTCATCAGTGCGCCAAGCAATTGAGATTCAAAATAATTAGTGGTTTTGTTCTTTATTTTTGGAATGTTAAAATATAAAGTGCGTTTTGTAGACAGGCTATTGGCCAATTTGGCTATCAAAGACTGACTCCAATCAGCGGGGTTTACGGCAGGTGGTGCCGGCAGACCCGGCATGAGTGTGGGATCTTTAGAGAGAGTTGGTGTACTGTCTTTAACAACTGGAATTTTCGTATAGCTTGCGCCTGGCGGTACTTTCTTAACATCACACTGTTGCCACTTCACCTCAAAAAGCTGACCTATCAACATCAAAACACCCCGATCAATGATTTCTCGAATCGCTAAGTGTTTGGGATCGTTTATCTTGAACGCGAAGTCAGCACCACCACTCATATCAGTCCAAGTTCTGAAAATTGAGCCGCCAATATTTCTAGTCACGAGATTATTTTGGAGACTGACTACTAAAAGTTCTCCTTGTGAATTTTTTATGATATTACCTGATTCAGAGGCAACTAATCTCAAGTCCATAGCAACGTTAATAACCGAGTCGCTGCCTGAAGCCTTTAGCTTCAAAAGTTTTCTCAAGAAAGAAAACCCCCAATTACGTGTTCTGAGATCTATGTTGTATTCACTAATGGAACCGGCCAAAAAGAAATGACTTGGAACGACATCCCCAATGCTCCCTATTCCCACTGGATTAATCTGTTCTCCCGAAAGAGGTATATGTGCCAAGTCCTCACGACCCTCTATACCGACTATATTAAGCGTACTGATCTTAGCAAGTGCTGTCATTGCCATATCAGAAGCCGCTTGGGTGAGGGGCCCTGGCCCTCCTTGGTAATTTCCGGTTTTGTCCCGTATTTTACCGATAGCCGCCGTCATTTGTCCTGCTTGTCCTGAATCCTTGATCAGTTTGCCAACACATTTTAAGCCTTTAGTGTACACAGTCACATTTTCTGTTACTGATGCTCTCGACTCATGTTTATACTTCTCTGGTGGAACCAGCACCTGGTTTGGACATCCAACAATCAGCGTCAACAGGGTTAAGATGATTAGTAACTTATATTTTCTTGGCTTCATAGTAGGGTTCTATTGCTAGCTTCATTGACGCTTGTAGTGCTCTATCTTTAATAGTCGGTATTCCCAATGGTCTCATTTTTCCATTGGATTTAGGAATCATCACCCGTTTAGCAGGCAGTGCATTATAACACTTCTTCAACCAACTTCATCTTATCTTTTGACGTTTTGGCTTTTCTTAAATCTATACCAGCCGTTCTTTTACCCGTATTATCCGTGGTAACTTTACGTACGGCATAGAATGTACCGCATGTCGAGTATTGTAACAGTCTCATTAGACTTTTAGCTTTACTAAACTTGCCAGCTTTGGCTGCCTTATAAATCCGCTTCTGCAAATTGAATACAATCTTTCGTACCTTTCGCCAGATTATGGTGTTCCAATCCCAAGATTTCATGATGACATTAATATCACACTTGCCTTGCCATACCCACTTAGGCATATGGTTTCTGTCAAGTGTGTAACCTTGGTTTTCAAATACCCAATCTGGATGTTGATATTTCCAGAGAGTGTTCACAATTCACCTTTTGGTTGTCTTCATAGTCTGTGGTCGCCCACAGAAATTGCATTAGTTTCTTTAATTAAGCATTCTAGTGAATGAATCAGCATATCCAGTCTCCCCCTTGGATGGTTTCAACTGGCATTGGCTTC
>LUTY01002300.1 GCA_001640045.1 Candidatus Thiomargarita nelsonii
AGTCCAAAGCTTTAGCTTTGGAAACCCACGTCCAAAGCTAAAGCTTTGGACTCCAATATCTCCGATAATTCATGGTTCAGTACTTACTAAAGAAATAGAAGCACAAATGCAAGAGTTGTACAATCGTCTTTCAGAAAAAAATAGACGTTTATATGCTGGAATTGAAGCGTTAAAATTACCTTATGGTAGCATCAGTTATATTGCACGTCTTTTTGAGGCGTGATACCATTTTGCGTGTTTCATTTTCATCGCCGCCTTGTTGACATATAACCTTTTTCAACACGAACGTCAAGTCACTTGGAGTCCAAAGCTTCAGCTTTGGACAAGCGGCTGGCTCGTCCAAAGCTAAAGCTTTGGACTCCAACAACAATGTCAAGTCAAAAAAAACTTGAACATCGAGTTTCAGAAATAGGATTTTTTAAGCTTGACAAAATTATGTTATCTTTAATATGCGTAAAGCGGCACATGCCGCACCATAACCATTGTCTATATTGACCACAGTAATACCTGAACTACAACTTGCCAAAAGTGCGTTTAATG
>LUTY01002301.1 GCA_001640045.1 Candidatus Thiomargarita nelsonii
CTTTAGCTTCTGCTTGTGCAAATCGTTCTCTGGCTTCCGCATCACGAAAAGCGGCTTGTTTACGTGCTTCGGCCTCCAAAATCACTGCCTGTTTTTCACCTTCCGCTTGCAGAATTTCTGCCTGTCGGTACGCCTGCGCTTCTAAAATGGTTGCCCGTTTATCACGCTCAGCTTTCATTTGCCGCGCCATTGCATCGACCAAATCTTGGGGCGGTGCGATGTCTTTAATTTCAACACGTAGCACTTTAACACCCCAAGGATGAGCCGCATCATCAATAACTTGGAGCAACTGTGCATTAATCACATCGCGTTTAGAAAGTGCCTCATCAAGAACCATTGAGCCAATAACATTACGGATATTGGTGATTGCTAAGTTTTCAATACCGGTTTCAAGGTTTCTGATTTGATAAGCCGCTTGTGCGGCATTAACGATTTGATAGAAAACCACTCCATCTACATGTACCATCGCGTTATCTTGTGTAATAACATTTTGCGCTGGAATATCTATGATGGTTTCCATCATATTCAATTTTGTGCTAA
>LUTY01002302.1 GCA_001640045.1 Candidatus Thiomargarita nelsonii
CAACGATATCAGCTCGATGGCACAGGGCCTCGTATTGTTCAATGCCATAGACTTGCTTGCCGATGCTAACATTGAGGTATTTTGCGCCGTTGATGGAAGCCGTGTAGTAGCCTTCGGGGGTGAGAGTTACCCATTCGCCGTCATCAAAAGCCACCATTTTGGCCACTTTTTTACCCGTTTCGACATTCCATAAGCGGGTAGTCGTGTCCAAGCTGCCCGACAATATCCGTTGGCCCGAGGAGGAAAACGCGACGGATTCGACCTCATCGCTATGTCCCACAAAGGTCTTGAGCAATCGCCCACTTGACAGTTCCCACAGTTTTAAAGTGCCATCACTACCGCCCGACACGGCCTGTTGGCCCGAAGGGGAAAACGCGACTCCCCAGACATAACCTTCGGATTGTTCCACAAAGGTCTTGAGCAATCGCCCACTTGACACGTCCCACAGTTTCATGGTTCCATCCTTGGAGCCAGACAAGGCCTGTTGACCCGAGGGGGAAAAGGCGACGATTATTACAGGACCGCTATGTCCCACAAAGG
>LUTY01002303.1 GCA_001640045.1 Candidatus Thiomargarita nelsonii
TGAGTAATGCTGAAAATTTTCGTGACAAATCCAAACAAGCGACTAATTGCTTGTATTTTATTTGGGATTTGAACCAGTTTACCGGTATTCAAATTAGCGGCCCAATTTCCACTTTAGCTGAAATCGCTGAAGAAAAGCGGCAAGATGAAAATAAAAAGCTTGTCTTGATGCATAATGACAGCATACATCTCAATCGCTCAATAATTCCTATTATTAAGGACGGTTATGGTGATAGATGTCCTTTTTTTATTTGTATTCAGCACGTAAAAAATAGTACCGAGTTAGAAAATTGGATTAGCCAAAACCGACAACCGCGTTTGTTCAATCTAAATCCCAAACACGGTGAGAATGGGAAAGGCGCGAAAGCAAATAAAGGTGAAGAAGTGTCGGTTTTATTATGCAATAAAAAACACGCCCAAGAACTTTTAGACACTGCTGTTGGTGATAAGAGGATAAGTAAAAAACTGTTTAACTTTGATAATGAACATCAAAAAATCATTGTTTTTGAAGATGAAAATACACCAAACAACACCTACCACG
>LUTY01002304.1 GCA_001640045.1 Candidatus Thiomargarita nelsonii
CACCGAAATATTCGTTGGGATGACTTTATTGCGTCCAACAGTGACAAAATACCCGCCCCCACAGCGGGACAGGCACTTTCAGTCACTCATGGCATTTCTCGTATCCCGTCTCAATCCAAACATGATGACAGAGCCACCCACTATCTGGAAATCGCCCTCAAGGCACCAGCATCGCTACCCGATATTTCTACGGCTCAAAAACCGCCCGCTAACTATATTTTTGTCATAGATACCAGTGGCTCTATGAAAGGGCAAAAATTGGATACTGTAAAAACAGCCGTTGCCAAATTGTACCAAAGCATGAGAAAAACCGATGTGATTGGCATCATCCAATTCTCTGATAGAACACGCACCGTCTTAAAAGCAACCCCTATTGGTGACATCACCATGGAAGAATTTTCTGAACTCATCAGTGGGCTAACGGCAAAAGGAGGCACTGACATCAACACCGGCTTATCTTTTGGGTTTGATGAAATCTATCGGCACGAGAAATCCTCGAAAAAATATCCCCCGATGTTCAGGACACACTAGAAGCCAGCT
>LUTY01002305.1 GCA_001640045.1 Candidatus Thiomargarita nelsonii
CCTTGGATGCGTAAAACATATTCAGGACGCACCCGTTCAGCAATAGCGAATGTCTCAGCGGCTTCTGGATTGAATACCACTTGGACAATGCCTTCACGATCACGTAGATCGAAAAAAATGAGGCCCCCATGATCGCGGCGGCGATGTAGCCAACCGCACAAAGTGACAGATTTATCTATTAAAGATTTATTCAGTTGTCCACAGTAGTGGCTACGCATGAAAAAAATTCCTTAAAGGAGAAAGAATTCTCCCAGTTAAAAGTCCAATCGTTACTTAACAGTAGATGATGTAGAAGAAGTGTTTGAACTCGCTGGTGGAGGGCTACTTTTTTCTTCGGGTTTATCTTCGGGTTTAGTTTTTTTTCCTGAAAAATCAGTTTTATACCAGCCTGTACCTTTTAAATGAAAAGCGGATGCAGAAACTAATTTTTTAAGAGTATTTTGTCCACAAGCGGGACATTGCTCTAATGGCAGATCACTCATTTTTTGTAAAACTTCCATTTCGTGACCACAATCGTTGCAGGCATATTCATAAAAAGGC
>LUTY01002306.1 GCA_001640045.1 Candidatus Thiomargarita nelsonii
AAAGTTCGTTGTCCAATCAATTGAGCCACAAGGGTTTGGGAGCTTGATTTACCAACTCTGATAAAAATTCTATCCGACAGTACAATAGTTGCAGCAAATACTTGGTCCCCAACCGTTTTTTGCAAAGGTTGAAGCTCTCCGGTCAAAAGACGTTGGTCTATTAAGGTAGTACCATTAACAATAACTCCATCTACCGGTATGATCTCATTGGCATTGACTACAATAGTATCACCAACATTTAACTCTTCACACGGCACTTCGATCTCAACCCCATCTTTTAGTAACCAAACCAATTTTGGTATTTTTCCAAAAACTTGGACGAGCGTTGCGCGGAGGTCTTTTTCTATATATTTGACTTTGTAAGCAAAGGTTTTGCTTAAGTAACATATCCAATTAAGTAAAGCTAGGATAAAATAATACTTAGTCATAAAAAGCCAAGGGAAGAGGATAGAATCAAAAACAGCCATATCAAATTGATGTTCTTTAAATAATGAACGATAACCCTTTTTCCAAATAGGAATAGTGGTATAGACGATTCCA
>LUTY01002307.1 GCA_001640045.1 Candidatus Thiomargarita nelsonii
CTGGTCGAAATGACAAACAAATCAAATAATTAATTAAAAACTTGAACATCGAGTATCAGTATTTTAAAGGTAATTTTAGCAAGCGTCGGCTCGACGCACCTCAATCTGCACCTTCAATCCACAACAGACACCAAAGCAGAGGAAAAACAAAGATGGAGTGACAAATTAATGGTTATTGATTCTTCAGCCATTATTGCCATTTTGTCTGATGAACCCGAAGCTGAATGTTTTACAAGGGCTATTGAAAACGATCCAATTCGGCTAATGTCAGCCGCATCATTGTTAGAATCAGGAGAACCGTTGTTGTTCAAAGGCAATGATTTTAGCAAAACAGACATTAAACAAGCAATTGACCCATAATTCAATTCGTTTATTTAGTTGTACTAATGTCTGGCGCAAAGTTTCTGTTGATCTACTGATGAAAACCGGCTCAAGCATTGAGCGTTTTAAAGCGATTTGAAAATGAGCTTGATTTTGGCTCTTATATTCGTTATACACAAATTTTTTGTCGGTATCAAAAAAATCCTATTTTTTGAAAAA
>LUTY01002394.1 GCA_001640045.1 Candidatus Thiomargarita nelsonii
ATTCATTTAAAACAAGCTGTAGCGGCTTAATGCTTTTTTGTAAAATTAATAAAACAACAGTTACAAAGGGAAAGGCGAACTTGCGACTAAAAAATTTTGAGGCTGTGCGATGCGAGTTCTTAAATGAGTCGTCGTTTAAAAGCGAGCGGATAATTGAGATTGAACGGATGGCTTTGTCATTTTCACCATCCAGCGTGTTTTTTTCCATGATTTTATTTTTCCTCTGGTTTGAAAGCCATTAAGTCTAACACATTTCCCTTAACTTAATGGCATTGACTCAACAGGGGGCTTTACGTCCAGAGGGGGAAAATCGCGCAAATCAGTGGGTAGTGCCCAACAACCGAGAATTGACGACTTTACTGTTATCGCCTAAACCGATTGAAGTATTTGCCCATTTGTTGGCAAGCCAAATGGAAGTCACAAATCTTTCACCTTATCAAACGGGTGCTGGTGTTATCAAAGACAGTGCGTTTTTTGGGCGCGAAAAAATCTTAAAGCAAGTTATCAACCGCGATCCCATGAATTATCTATTCATTGGGGGGCGGCAATTGGGTAAATCCAGTTTGCTCAAAAAGATAGAGAGGCATTATCGAAATCATCCCAAGGTAGCCTGTTTTTATTTGTCGTTGAAAGATGATAGATGTTTAGAGAAACTCAAGAGAATACTGGGTTTAGCTAAGGATGCTCCTTGGTCCGCCTTGTTTGACAAATTGGTCGAAATACCTACTGGGGAACGGCGTTTAATATTGATTGATGAGGCGGATCAATTTATTCGACGTGAAATAGCAGAAGCTTATCCGACATTAAGCAAGTTTCGCAGTGTTAGCGAAGAGGGATGTTGCCATTTTATCTTGGCGGGATTTTGGGATTTATATGAAGCGGCAGTGTTGGATTATCAATCACCGATTGTCAATTTTGGTGAGTCTATTATTGTTGGGGCATTGGAAACCAAAGCTTGTCGAGATTTAGCGACTGAACCAATGGCACGGCTGGGCATTCGTTACGCTTCAGAAGATTTAGTCGAACAAATCATCACGGCAACGGGGCAACGGGCTAATTTTGTTGCAATTGTGTGCAATGAAATGCTGCAAAATTTGCCCAGTGATAGGCGGGTGTTAAACCAGGAAGATGTCACACGCGCTTTGCACAGTGAAGCAATGGAACAGGCTTTGGGAGCTTGGAGACAGTTAAGTGCTGATGAACAAGCTGCCCGTTTAAATCGTATTATTGTCTGGGCAACCGTCGAATCAGGCGAATTTTGCTTAAGTGATGTGATAGGAGTACTTAATAAACATGATTATGTTTATACGACTGAACAACTGAATCAATCACTTAAACGTCTTGAATTGGCGTATATTATTCGACGCGAAAAAAGTCGCTATCGTTATTGTGTACCGTTGTTTCGGGAATGGTTGCTGGAGCAGGAGGTGGGGGCGTTGCTAGAACAGGAATTTAAGGTTTAACATACATTAAAACTCATGATTCAGTTTATAATTCATCGTGGGAATAAGCGTTTTTTATCCTTATTAGGTGGCTAAGCCCCCTTATGTCGCCATAAGGGGTTCGCCTTCAAAACAGTGCCTTCGGATTCCTTGGTTAAACGGTCTTAACCGAGGAACAGTCTAATTAGGCCAAACGAATCGCACTAAACAATCCTTGTAGTTATTTACGGTTTTTTAAAAATCCGAAAATTTGACCGGTATATGTAGAAGTAGTGAATCATGACGTACATTAATAAATACCCAAGGCGATTAACAAAGCCGTGATTTCTGGAATGACAGTGATACATCCTTGAAAATTAAAGCCTTTAAGTTGTGGTCCCTGCCAAGACAGCGGAGCACCTGCCACCCAAAAGGCGAATAATGGCAAAGCTAAAAGCAGGGCAAGGGCAAATTCTCTCAAATGTCAACTACCTAAGTTGATTAACACTAAGGTGTTATTTGCTCTTAACATTTTTTAGGAAATTATCATGTTTGAACTCAAAATATCCAATCTGACAGATGCCAAACGCTTATCACAAGAATGGGCAACACACACTATCAGCTTGCTTAATCCTGATGTTGATGGCATAACATTGCCGATTGCGGGCAAAGAATCTTTGCTACGGCGTTATTATTTTTATGATATCGATCCAAAAGATACTTTAAGTGACTCTTTTAAACCGGCAACGCCTGAACAAATCCAAGAAATTTTGGAATTTTCAGCACAGTTACAGCCGACCGATAAATTATTGGTTCACTGTCACGCGGGCATTTCACGATCACATTCTCTGTCAGCACGGATTAACGCCCAAAAAGGCGTTCACCCATGTATTGCAAATACGACCATCAGGCTTCCCAAATCGACACATTTTAGCGTTATTTGATGATATATTGAGGCTTGAAGGGAAGTTAGTCGCAGAATATATTCAAGTATGTGCAATGTACACCTTGCAGGAGGTAGACATTTATAATCATCAACAGAATGATCACCAAGGCAAGTTTAGGTCATGAACACCCAAATATTGCCAGTCGGCAGTCGTATTAAAAAAGTGCTTAATTTGGCTTACAGGGCGCGTAAGGCCGTTTTATTAGAAGGACCAACAGGTATCGGCAAAAGTGAAATCATTCGACAAACGGCTCAAGAGTTTGGCATTGACATCATCGTGCTAGATTTGAGTTTATTGGAACCACCTGATCTGATCGGTTTACCGATCATTGAAGATGGACGTACACGTTACGCCACGCCGCACATTCTACCTAAAACCGGGGCCGGAATCTTATTGCTCGAAGAATTAAACCGCGCAGAGTCAATGATCCAACAACCAGCTTTACAGCTATTAACAGCACGAACACTTCACGACTACGTGTTACCTGAAGCTTGGTCAGTCGTCGCTGCGATCAATCCAGAGGATGAAGACTATCAGGTTAACCCTTTAGATCCAGCACTACGAGCAAGGTTTCTAAACGTGAAAATGCGTGCAGATCGTAAAAACTGGCTAGACTGGGCGCAGTCCAACAAAGTACATCCGAGCATTATCAGTTTAGCGATGCAACATGATCGTTTGTTTGAAGAAGTGTGCCCGCGTTCCTGGAAATATGTCTCCGATTTATTGAAAGTGCTGGAACCTCAAGAAATAGCCGACGAAATGCTGCTGCACGACACGCTAGGGGGCTATTTGCCTTCAGCTTGGCTCGAAATATTACTGGCCAATCTGAATAACTGGCGTGATGTCGAGATAGATATCTATCGCCTGCTGCGCGAGTATCACGAAAATGCCAAACTTCAAACCCTTATTAAAGAGCGTAAATTTGAAGGCCGCACCGATGTACTCGAAAGTATCACTTATCGAATAGGAAGTATCTTCGAGGGGGGAGAACTCTCAGCGTTGCTGGCGCAAGGTCACTTTCATTTGGCCGCTTTTGAAAGGCTAATCAAAGATTTACCTGGGGATTTTTGCGAATTGCTCCAGGAAGCTTTCGGTAGCAATCCAGTGGCTATTGAATTAATTGAACTCAAACCGAACGACATTTTATATGAATATACGAGTAAAATCTGTGAAAAAGTGAAACGCTGGCACCAACGCAGGGATCGGCGGCATCGCATCTGGGCACTGGCAACCGCAGTGCAACTGCATTTAGAACAAGCCGATATCACGAAACTTCGCAGGAATAACAAGGCGCGTGCAGGTTTGGGCTGTTTGCTAAACCATCTAGATCAGGCAGCACCCCTGCATGGCATTTTGACTAAACTCAATATTACGCCGATCTAAAGGGAGAAGGGGGTTTTTAAAGCGCTACCCTTATTATGCTTTCATACTCGCCCGGATGGATATCGAAGAAGCACCCAATGTTCATGTGATGGCCGTCTCAGCAAAGGGCGCACGCTTTAAGTTGCACGCCAATGTTGACTTCTTTGTGCAGCAGCCTCAATATCTCAGAGGCGTTTTATTGCATGAAGTACATCATTTGGTGCTTGGCCATCTGACTCATCCCCAATTTCAAGACGTTGTTTATCCCGATCTCATGGATTTGGCAATGGAAGTCTCAGCCAATGAATACATCAGAGAAGCTTTACCAGGTCATCCTTATGTTTGGAACGATTTTATGCAATTTGGTTTAGGTAGCGGACAAAGTACGCTGGAACGCTATGAATTGCTGGCACAAGCGCGGCGCCAAGGCATGTCTCCGTACCAGCAGCCAGATTGGGTAGACGATCATGCAGGGCTTTTCGGTGTGTCCGAGAACGGGGAATCGGCGGCATCCGATAAGCCACCAATGTCCCAACCACAATGCTTGGAAAAGCTGCTCACCGAGGTGCTCGCTGAGGCGATGGACAAAGACGGTAAATTACCTAAGGGATCGTTGGCAGGCAAAGAGCCTGGCCAGTTCTTGCAAATGCTTGAAAACGGGGCAGCAACATTGCCTTTTAATTGGCGACACCACTTACGCATGTTCATCAGTCACTTGAAAGTGCCAGAATATGTTTATACTCGGCCCAATCGGCGATTTCCAACGCGAATCGGAGAAGTGCCTGGACGATCTTATCGCCGCCGCGAACACAAACCGCTTGTATTAGCGGTCATAGATACATCGGCTAGCATGAGCATTGCCGAATTGGAAGAGATCACCGCACAAATTTCTGCTTTTCGGTATTTGGTGCGGGCGACAATCGTGGAATGCGACGTTGCCATTCAAAGAGTCTATCCATTTAAAGGACAAATTCCTTCAGTCCGTGGTCGAGGCGGGACTGATTTCAGACCCGTGTTTAAGAGCGAATTTTTAAATCAGTATTCTCCTGACGGTATCATTTACTTCACGGATGGCATGGGACCTTATCCCGAAAAAAAACCGCCAATCAGAACGCTTTGGGTGCTAACGGGCGGTATGTCTGATTCTTTCGACTGTCCCTGGGGCAAAAAAACTATTTTGGAAATCAATTAAGTTAACTGATGTTACGCACTCTCGTTTCCACGCAATAACTACAAGGATTACATTTAAAAAAGGATAAATCAAAAGCCAGCTCTGATTAGATTTTGACTTATCCCTTCTTAAATGTAATCCTTGTAGTTATTGTGTCAAGTATGCCGTTTATATGCTATAATCCACACATGCCACAAACAGGAGACAATGGAGATGAGACTAAATCGGCAGTTCGAGGAAGAAAGGCAAAATAATCACCGATGGTTGATTCTCATGCTATGCCCGTGGCAGACAATTTGGGCATAGAAATCTATTCTTATGCGGATGATGTCAATTTATAATATTGGAGTCCAAGATTTATCTTGGACGTCGGCTCGCCCAAGATAAATCTTGGACTCCTAAATACCCGAAAATTGTCCCGCTATTATTTCAGGGTGGACAACCATTCTGCAATGGCTGTCATTTCGTTTTCATTGACATCACTTAGGTTTCTCTTCATACGCTTTGCCCGGCTATTAGCACGTTTACCGCTCTTGTAGTCCTTCATCTGTTGCAAAAGATACTCTATCATTTTGCCCCGCTTGCTCAGTCCATACTCATGTTTGCGTTACTGGACATAGTGCTGCTTAGGGAGGACAACCAGTCGGCAATGGCATTTATTTCCTCCTCATTTACCGTACTTATGGTGAGTTTCATAGCCGCCGTATCCCCATGAGCACGAGCGCCACTCTTGATGTCCTTCATCTGTTGCAAGAGATAGGCTTTATTTTGCCCAGCCAGTT
>LUTY01002319.1 GCA_001640045.1 Candidatus Thiomargarita nelsonii
CGCCACTTGAATTAATTTTGTTAAAATGGTCTATATCTATCAGTAATATTGATAAAATACCGCCATGTCGATGGATTATCGTCATTTCTTCTTGTAAACGTATCTCAAAATAAGGCCGCGTGTACAAATTAGTGAGGGGCTCCAGGGTGACTGATTCAATGATTTGTTCCCTTTCCGTAGAAACATTTTCTAAGATGCTTGCCATCAAGGGGGCCAACATTTTCAACATTTGCAAACGTTCAGAAGGTATGGAAATGCCGTTTTTTTGAGCCACCACGACAACGCCAGCCACAGGCTTGCTTTCGCCGCCCAATAGTGGTAGACATAAACATTCAAAACCGCTGTTAGTCTGTTTATATGTGGGAAAAGGTAATGACCACTTTTTAACGATTAGACATGGATAGGTTTGTGTTTGCCCAGCAGAAATAATTTTTGCAAAAGGAGTATCCTTAAATTTAATTTTTCTTTCGTTGCTATGCAAGATAACTTGCCCTTGCTTAAACACGCCAACAACCCCACCATTCTGATTCTCCAACACCCTAAATAGGGCGACTAATTGACTATTTGCTAAGCGGGCTAGGGTATCAAGTGTTTGTTTAATTAACTGCTCCATAATTATCCTCAAAATGAGCCAATAAAACGAATTCCTATATGTAATATACACTCTTATAGATGAGTGCTTGAAATTTCCCCTCAAAGAGAGGGCTAGTGCAAGAGCGATACAATTTCCATACAACCGTGCAAAGCAGCGCTTTGCACGGCCATATTTTTTTCAGATACAATGATAGAAATATTCAGTTTATTATTAGTAGGCGTTATTGCTGGGACTTTAGCTGGTTTGTTAGGTGTTGGTGGTGGTATTATTATTGTTCCAAGCTTGGTGTGGATTTTTCATACCCAGCTTCCTGCTAGCAGCCTTATGCATATTGCAATAGGCACAAGCCTCGCTACGATAATGATAACTTCAATTTCATCTATCATCGCCCATCATCGGCGCGGGGCAGTGCTATGGTCAATTGTTTGGCAACTCAGCCCCGGTATCATCGTTGGTGCTTTTGTAGGTGCTATTATTGCCGATGCTTTGCCGACTGAGATTTTGCGAAAAATTTTTGCAATATTCATATTACTGGTTTCGGCACAACTGGGTTTGTTAGCTCCCCCACCTTCACATCGTCAATTGCCAGGCAAGTTAGGTTTAAGCATCGCGGGTACGGTGATAGGGAAAATTTCTGCTCTAGTGGGGATTGGTGGTGGCTCACTCACTGTTCCATTTTTAGTCTGGTGTAATATACCCATCCGCAATGCGGTGGCAACATCTGCGGCTTGTGGTTTTCCCATTGCGGTTTCGGGGATGATTGGGTTAGATTAACTCCTACAAGCTTTCTCGTTCCCACGCTCTGCGTTTCTCGTTCCCACGCTCTGCGTGGGAATGCCTGCTCGGACGCTCCGCGTCCTGCAATATGATAATATCATGACGGCAAAGCAAATACCAAAGCAATAGGCAAACTGATAAAACTCATCACATTACCCAACATAACGATAGCCGCGACTTTATGGGGCTCCTGTTGATATTCTTCTGCAATTACATAATTCACAACGGCAGGGGGCAACATTGCAAATATCAGCAACCCGCCCGCCTGTATCGGTGTCAATGTCAACCAAGGACGTATCAACAAATACATCACGACACCCGACAATGGACGTAATACCGCTCCCAATAAACCGATTTTCCAATGCGTCAAATCCATAAAACTCAGCCGCACGCCGAGTGATAATAACATCACCGGAATAGCACAATTTCCTAACATTTCAATCGGTTTAAGCCATAATGCCGGCACATCCACTTCTGTCAGACTCACGATTAAACCTGCAATAGCTGCTTGAATCAGTGGCTCTTTCAACAGTTCTAACACTGAGGCACGTTGGCTCACTATATAGATTCCCAAGGTAGCCCCCAAAATGGCAGTAATCATTAAAAACAACATTGCCGCCGGCAAGCCAATATCTCCAAATGCAAATAACGCCACCGGAATACCCATATTACCCGTATTCACAAACATCATAGACGGGAGAAAGGTTTTGGGATCGATACCACGCCAACGGATTAAGGGTAAAAGAATCACGCCACAGCCTAACAAGATAAGCGTTGCCGCCACGGCTAGCTGTTGGTAATCCATAATATTAAAAGACTTATCGCATAAGACACTGAATAACAAGGCAGGTGTGAATATTGCCATATTAAGACGGTTGACAGCACTTATATCTATCGGGCGTAAACGCGCATACAGATAGCCCACTGCCACAATGGCAAAAATGGGAAAGAGAATGGTAAAAATGCGGCTAATTAGCATGGTTTATCATTTGTTAATGAAAATGTATCGGAACTACCACCATGCCATCACTTGATTATGACCAGCTTGTTTGGCAGCCTCTAACATCACCTCGGCACGTTGTATCAATTCTTCTTTAGAAATGCCCATCGCTGGCGTTTTTTTAAGAATATCGAAACTATGATCAAATTCGAGATTATCATCAAATTCATTGTGAGCAATGTTGACATTCTGTGCAACACCGATACTGACAGTGAGTTTGAGCGGAATACCAAGTCGCGTCGAAAAAGCATATCGATCACAGCGTCCCCGAATCCGTTCTGCTAAAACATAGGCACCATCTATATTTGTATTCGGCAACATAGCGATAAACTTTTTACCGTCATAGCGACAAGGAATGTCTATTTCTTGGCGTATCGAGGTGTTTAAAATTCTAGCAAATTCTTGTAACACTCTATTACTTTCTTGATATCCGCCACTTGAATTAATTTTGTTAAAATGGTCTATATCTATCAGTAATATTGATAAA
>LUTY01002310.1 GCA_001640045.1 Candidatus Thiomargarita nelsonii
CAGCACTGCCTTTATCTAAAACATGAAATAATTTTTATCTCACCGTTTCAAATAGCTCACCTAAATATGGATGCCTAAAAAACGGTGAAACTTTATTTTGATTACTACAATGAGTAGAAAAACATGAAAATCGCAGTTATAGGTGCAGGACCAGCGGGTATCTGTGCCGCCTATGAATTGTCCAAGGCTGGAGTTGAAGTCGAAGTTTTCGATTCAGCCAACGTTGTTGGCGGAATGTGTCGCTCAATCACGTTGTGGGAAAAGACAGTGGATATCGGTTCACACATATTTTACCCTGAAACTCCACAGGTAAAAGCACTTTGGTTGGAAGCAGTCGGCAATGATTATAGGTATATTGACGTTAAACGTGCTATTTTAACCGATGATGGCGTTTATTCCTATCCACTAAAATTCTCCAAAGTGATCCTGAACCGTAGTGTAGGTGAAACTATGTTAGGGGCTTTTAGTTACCTTCATGGACAGCTATGGAGACCGCGAAATGAGGACTCGGCTGAAGCATGGGTTATTCGTCGTTTTGGT
>LUTY01002311.1 GCA_001640045.1 Candidatus Thiomargarita nelsonii
GGGTAACTACGCTTTGCTCCGTTCAAAATTAACCTGCGGGGTATTAGTCTCCCCGCAGGTTTGTATTAACTACGCTCGTTGTAAACCGATACGCAGTTCGTCAAAATCAGACGGTTGCAATTTTTCAAATTCATTTTGTGGCACTTTCAAATAATCCCATGTCACTTTACATAAGTGAGTTGCGTTTTTACACCAATAACTGGCTGCCTCATCTTTCAATTTGACTTCAATATCTTCCCGCCCTTTCGTTTCAATTAACCAATGTTGCCCGTCTTGTCGTTTAACCACAAAATCTGGGTAATAATGTCTAAGATTAGTGCGTGAATCGGTGTATTGAATACTAAAACCAAATTGCGCCGGTAGTTTAGCAAAGGCTATGATGTCTTCAGCCCGGTTTAAAAATTGGGCAAAATCACGCTCAAATTCATTGTCACAAGCGACATAATTAAAAACGGTTTTGTCTGATTCTAATAATAAGCGTGAAAATGGAAACGGTGGTGTAGTTGACAGTTGTTTGGCTTCGCTTAATAACGTCGGTT
>LUTY01002312.1 GCA_001640045.1 Candidatus Thiomargarita nelsonii
GGCAGATAAGTTTCGCCAGTCTCTTGGTTATGCAACATGGCATGGCGATGAGCAAATGTGCCCCGTGCGCTATCTTGACCCGATAAACGTACCGGATACCCAGCTTCCAATAGCGTGGCATAAGCCAGCGTTTCGGCGCAGCCCCAATCAATGGGCAATTGCCCCCAACCCATTTCCCGACGAGCCTGTATCAGTCTGGCAACACCGCGATTGAGTTTAAAATCATCAGGTATTCTTGTGAATCTTTCGATCAAGTGTTGCAATTGTTTGAGGCTGATACAAGTGTCTGCCGGTGTTGTCCAGTGTGTGCCTATATAAGGTTTCCAATTGGCGGCACCTTTGAACGCTTGATATACCGGGCGGGAAACCACCTCTTTAGTTTTTAAGGCAGCCCGGTATTGTTGTAGCTGGGAGTCACCTTCTCCAGGACCAATAATGCCCTCTTTAAATAAGCGTTCTGCATAAATGGCTTGGGTTTTGGGATGCTTGGCGATTTTGTGATACATCATCGGCTGTGTTGCAAACGGATCATCTGCCTC
>LUTY01002313.1 GCA_001640045.1 Candidatus Thiomargarita nelsonii
TGCTAAAAGAATGCACTCCTTATTATTTGGGCAAGTGCCGGCTGAGTTTCTGGAACATTTACATTGATTATCATCAAAATGGCATCCAAATAAATCATCCTCGCCACGTTGATGACAAGCAAAGTCTTTTACCTTTGAATCCAATTTCAGTAATATATCGAGCACACTTTTACAATTATTATTTTCTGCAATGATAAATGTGTGCAAGCGCCGTATCGTTTTAAATCTAGCAAGCTCGAATTTTTCTTGAGCCTCGGCGGTAATACCAATATTGGGTGCCTTTATAATTGCCTCAATCAATTTATCGAGGGCTTTAAGTGTTATTTTGGCAGCCTCTATACTCGCAGGCGCATCTTGTGCGGCTTCCACTTCCACAGAGGCAGTATCAGCAAATTTAACAACTTGCTCCGCCGCCTCAGTTGCTGGCTTTTCAGGATTCTTACATCCACTCAGCATCAATATCAGTGTCAATAACAAAATAGATAATTTATCGAATAGTTGCATTTTTATCTCCTTTAAAACGTTAATGGATTTGTAAC
>LUTY01002314.1 GCA_001640045.1 Candidatus Thiomargarita nelsonii
AATTCTTTTTTGTTCTCTTCGCTAAGTTCTTCCCTTGGCACGAATATTTTTTTTGGCCCAACGAGTTGAGTCGCCAATCGAATCAATGTGGTTGGCAAAACATTTTTCACCAAGGTTCTCATTCTCGATTGCTGCAAATAAGTCCAATATTTATTGGTTTTATAGTGTTGATTGGCTCCGTTTTCTTTTATGTGGATGTTATTCCAATCAAATTTTGAATGTTCAAGTTTGATAAATTGGAAAACACGTTCGTACTGTTGCAGCGGTTCGCGTGACAGTTCTTCCAAAAAGATAATCAAAAAAGCATCCTCTGGGAAGTATTGTTTATAGGCTTCCAGTTGATAAGAATAACAACAACTCTTCACCGTGGACCATTTATTGTTACTATCATGCTCAAAAAAATAGTTAATACCGCGCTTTGCTACAACCGGAAAGTTCAGCCGCGCCTTCATTCGCCAAGTGGAAATAAATTTTTCATACGGCTCCCTCACTATATATATTAATTTCATATTGGGATTAAATTGATGAATACGCTTAGC
>LUTY01002315.1 GCA_001640045.1 Candidatus Thiomargarita nelsonii
CGAACTAACATTATCGATCTCACCTAAAAAATGTCTGTATTTTGACATGGCTTTCAAGCACTTCTGAAAAAAACATTATTGCGTCCAATCCTCCCACTCAAAGTCATCACGCACACTTTTAAGGATTTCAAATATCTTGTCCTTATTGTCCTGACTTATTAAAGTGGCACCCGCTTCAATAGCTGTAGCAGCAATGATTAAATCAATGTTGTGTTTTTGAAGAGCCTTTTTCCCGATACCTTTCTCTCTTCGATACTCTTCCTTAATCTCTCCAAAGATTTTAGCCCCCTTTTCCGTCAAATAAAAAATGGTTATTTCTTTATCCTTCTTTATAGACTCAATTATCCGTCTACTCTCAGAAACAATTTGCTCATTGTCAGTATGTGCCAGCCCATATTCAAGCTCGTACAAAGTAACGATAGAAATACAAATCCTCACATCAACTTCAAGAGCCTTGGAGAGCATTTTAGCCTTAATCTTTTCATGATGTTCAGCCTTTCTCCTCGAAAGGTGGATAACAGCATTAGTGTCCAGTAAAA
>LUTY01002316.1 GCA_001640045.1 Candidatus Thiomargarita nelsonii
ACGATATTTAAAAAAAACCTAAAGTACAACGGATTAGTCTCGTAGGGAACTTAAACGGATAAATAAACGAATTGAAAAAACAATATTTTACATAACATTTTTCAAAGCTTGTGCTGGATGGAGCATTTCCAAAAATTCGTTTATTTCATAATTAGTTGTACTAATCTCCTTATGATACCGGCTGCGGCACTTAATGGCATTGCCATTACAACTCACGCTGCTCTATCAAAACCGGTGTTTTATCCTGATGTTTAACCAAAGGATATAGCGTATAGCCTAGTCCAACCAGACTACCCAGATAATAAAGCCCCATCCCCACTGCAATACCCGTATGCAGAAAAAATACCCCAGCAATATTGATCACACCAGGTACGATACTGCCAACCAGATTACCGTTCATGGTTTGTTCAAATTCATCAGAGAGTTGGAAAAGAGTTTGTAAACGTTCCAAAGTGCCATCCATGAAAATAATTTGGGCTGTATCGGTGGCGACACTGGAAGCCCCTTTGAGGGAGATGGAGACTTGGGCTGATTTCAGG
>LUTY01002317.1 GCA_001640045.1 Candidatus Thiomargarita nelsonii
CCAGAAGAAGTTTGGTAAGCGGATAACCGTGAGCCAACTTGTTTGGCAACAATACTAACCATTTTAGGGGAAATCATTTCAAATTTGATACGTAAATCACCATATTGAGGATGACTAGGATTGTCACCCAGATAGTATCCACCTTTGTCAAGATGCAATTTCCGGTTATATAGCCTCTTTGGCATTTGCATAAACATTTTTTCCATTATCCTGATGCTTTCATAACGGTTCAGCTTGGCAACCAAACTAGAAGACAGAGTAAATTTTCCCAGTGTCACTGGTTCAGCAACCCAAGTTTGTCTCTGCACTGGCATAGATGAACTGGAAACTTTTGACCACCCGTATCCGTGATACCTCTCCACCACACGCCGTAACTTAATGGCATAGGGAACAGAAATCTTAAAGGTTTTATCTGTTAAAGCTCCCTCTTTAAATGCATAACCAATCACATGAACGAGTTTGTTTTCGTTATAACTATCAATGTAAGCAGGCTTGATTGGAATAACAATCTCTTTACTGTCTTCTAATACCTTAATGC
>LUTY01002318.1 GCA_001640045.1 Candidatus Thiomargarita nelsonii
TTCCCGCTGGTCATATCTTTGATAAAAACAGGTTCTTCTACTTCAATATCGTAGTCTTGATCCGCATAACGTGCGAGTAGACTGACATGAGCCTTGTCATAGTCGTAGAAAGAATAGACGGATAAACCATATTCATTAATATCTTGTGACCTTAAGTTCTGGTCAAACTGGGCATCCTCCCGCGCATAGTCAATAGAAGTGCCAAACCAAAAATTATCATTAACCCGATAGTCAAGGCCAATGAAAACACCCGTTCTGTCTGAGTCAAAGCCAATGGCTTTTTCAACAGTGTCTTGGTCTAATGAGGTGAAATCAGTAGCTAAAATAGCACTAAAGCGTTTATCTAACAGATCATCACCAGCACCTCCCCCTTTTTCTTCAGACTCACGCAACCGCAATTGTTCTTTGATAAACTTGGCATCAAAGGATTGCTGTGTTGAAGTTGCGCTACTACTAGAGCTAAAGACGGGCATATCATCGTTAGTTGTACATTCAGGATCATCTATAGGTATAGTTGGATCACTAGGACATTCTGTCT
>LUTY01002328.1 GCA_001640045.1 Candidatus Thiomargarita nelsonii
CAGCGTGATCAAAATAGAATTTAGCCAAAACGAAATTAATCAGCTAAGACATGACCGCTATTATTATCCTGAACCACGGGTTCAACGCAAAATAGATGTTTTACTTTTAAAAAGTCAGGGGATTGCACATAATAAAATTGCCGAAATCGTTGGTATTTGTCCAAATACTTTGAGAAGTTATCTGCGCGAGTACCAGAGTGGCGGCTTAGATAAACTCAAAGAGGTGAATTTTTATCAACCACAAAGCGCCCTTCGCCAACATCGTCAAACTTTAGACAAATACTTTCGTGAGCATCCGGTGGCCAGTATTAATGAGGCCATTGCCAAAATAGAAGAATTAACTGGAATAAAGCGCAGTCCTACACGAGTTCGTCATTTTCTAAAGTCAATTGGACTCAAATGTCAAAAAGTTGGGATGATACCTTCAAAGGCTGACCCTGATGCTCAAGAATCGTTTAAAAAAAATGAACTTGAGCCGAGACTTGCTGAGGCGCAACAAGGCAAAAGAGCGGTTTTCTTTGTAGATGCCGCCCATTTCGTACTCGCTCCCTTTCTGGGATTTCTTTGGACCTTTACTCGGATTTTTATTAAAGCACCAGCCTCCCGAAAACGTTTTAAGGTTTTAGGGGCACTCAATGCCATTAACCACGAACTCATTAGGGTCACAAATGACAGTTATATTAACGCTCAAAGTGTTTGTAAGCTTTTGAAAAAAATAGCCGCTCTCAATCTAGGTGTGCCTATTACCCTCGTCTTGGATAATGCACGCTACCAAAAATGTCGTCTGGTACAAGAATTAGCTATCTCTCTTGATATTGAGTTGCTTTATATTCCCCCTTATTCGCCTAACTTAAATTTAATTGAACGCCTTTGGAAATTTGTCAAAAAAAAATGTCTCTATTCTAAATATTACTCTGATTTTGCCTTATTCAAAGCGGCCATTATTGATTGTCTTGTTAAAACACATACTACTCACAAAAAAGAACTGGATTCACTATTAACACTCAAATTTCAGTCTTTTAAAAAAGCTCAATTTGTGAAGGACTAAAGTATAATTCACCAAGTTCTTCGGAAAGCCAAGGAAAAAGTGTTCCTTGAATTGTTAACCAATATTGGGATAGGTTTTCTAAAAGTTTCATATTGAGTCATCTCGGGTTGTGTTTTTCTATTTAATATTATAACATACCCTTTCTTTAGATTTGAGATGCTCAAAAAAAAATTTTTTGAGAGTTTTGCAAGAGCCTCTATATAAAATAAAAAAGGCGTGACTTCAAAGCCACGCTTGTTTTTTGCAAACCACGACACTTTTAGCTACAGGAGAAATAATGAGGTTTATACAGTTACTATTTGCGATTTCATGGATGCTCCTATTCATTTCATTCTCTGTATTTGCACAAAATTTACCATCAGGGGATAGATGGATAACCCATGTCGAAGAAGAACTCTTACCATTTTGGATGAATGAAGCGGCGTTTGGAAAACCTATTGGGAATTTTCCAACCTATCGGTGTAATGATGGCTCGCTCTATAACCAGAATGCGCCTTGTGTCGAATTGACTCTCCCTTATTGGTTTAAGAAACACCTTAATAAAGACTATTTTAGAATGAAGTCTAGGCAAACTTATGCCTACGGCGTTGCTTACCATTTGACGGGCGATGAAAAACTCCTTGAGGTGATGAAAAAAGGGGTGGATTTTATACGGAAACACGCGCTTCCCTCTCCATCAGGTGGCGCTATTTCTTATTGGATTGATAATGTTGCACCCCCAGCGCAAAAGGCAATCAGTTACGAGTTGGCTTATATCCAATTGGGTTTGACATTTTATTATTATCTCACAAGAGATGAGGCGGTGCTTCAGGATATCGTTAAGCTCAAGGATTATATCTTTAATAAATATTATAATCCGGATTTGGATATGTTGATGTTGATGATGAATCACAAAGATTCTGCTAACAATAGGGCGACTTTGGCTTCTCAACTTGATCAAATTAATGCCTACATGCTGTTACTTACGCCCTTTTTGCCCAATTCTCTCAAAAAGTCTTATGAAAGAGATTTAATTCATCTTGCCAATATTATGATGAATAATTTTTATAGTGAAGCTGACAACTGTTTTTCTATGCACATCTATGATAAAAAGGATAAAACAAGAACGGTTCGTCACGCGGTTTGTGATAACTTTGGCAAAACCATCAAAGCTTTTTTGATGATTTATCATATCGGAAAATTAACTAATAATAACAGATTGATAGCTTTTTCTCGCTCCAAAATGCCCGATATTTTTGAAAAAGCCTTTGTAAAAGAAGATGGGGAGACAAAAACGCCTGGATTTTGGGCATATGCTCTACGCTCTGATGGCGTTCTTGATAAGAAAAGAAACTGGTGGATATATGCCGAATTAGATCAAGCCGCCGCTACTTTGAGTTTAGAGAATCCTGCGTTTACCAAGTACCTCGTTGAAACTTACCAATATTGGTTTGATTATATGGTGGATAAAAAAAATTATGAGGTTTGGGACACGATAAACATCAAGGGAGAAGTGGAATTTCCAAAAGCGCATCTGTGGAAAAACGGTTATCATTCTATGGAACATGCATTGATTGGGTACATTACTTCACAAGCTTTGCATGGTAAACCAGTTGTTCTCTACTATGCCTTAAAACCAAAGGCTACTGACGTGACTCTTTTGCCTTATTTTTACTCAGGTGTTATCAAGCAGAAAAAGGCAGAAGGTTTGATGAGTGATTTGGGGTTGGAAAAAGTTAAGATTGTTTTTGAAAATGTTAAGTGACGAGACTGTATATTGGTTATCTCACCCAAGTTGGGTGAGACTGCAAATGTACGAAAAACACCAGAGC
>LUTY01002320.1 GCA_001640045.1 Candidatus Thiomargarita nelsonii
ATAGCACGCTTGCCTAATGTATCGAGTTATTTCAATGCTGAAAAAAGTCGGGAGACAGATAGAATTTGCAAAAAAAATAGCCCTGAAAGAAAAAGAAAGGGCTGATGCTCAACTGGCAAAGATGAGAGCGCATATCTCAAAATTACAGAGCCATATTGATAAAGTCGTGAAATTGCTCAAGACTATCAGAGATATTAAACAGAAATACGAAAAAATCGTGACAGTGGCTCAGAAGGCTTATGAGGTTGCCGCCGCATTACCTGATATCATGGTTGCAGGTGTCAGTTCAGGAACAACAATGGATCCTTCAAAAATGGCGAAGGCTATTTATGAAGGAGCAAAGAATGCCCTTGATAGAGTGCTCAAATGGGCAGAATCTGAGGGCAGTTTAGATGAAAAGGCTCTACAATTAACCGGAGCTTTGGAAAAACTCAAGGGACAAATGACGCTTAAAAAAGTTGAGGCTGATATTCGTCAATCTCAGGTTTTGAGAACCGTTCAAGAAATTTACGGCAAAGGTATGCAGCAAGCGCATGAT
>LUTY01002321.1 GCA_001640045.1 Candidatus Thiomargarita nelsonii
TCTGGGAGAGCGTATAACGCTAAGGCTTGTAGACAAAGTTCACGGTGCTGTTCCCCGCTATTGGGTTCAAAGGAACAAGTCGGTATTTTCAATCCATATTGTGCGCCCTGACTTTCCGCAACCAATATCCAGAGACAGAGTTGTGACAATGCCGCTTCAAGATTCTTGAGCATACTGACATCGTCCCAAGTCAGCCATACTTGTGCGGCACTCATACCGCCAAATTGTTTAATCATCCAATTTCGCCCACGCGCCACAGCTTTCCAATCAATATGTCGTGGCGAGTCTCCCACATTATAATCACGATAACCGATAAAATCCTCACCCCCCGTGTAGTGCGGACTGCCTTCACCGGTATTTTGTGATTGTTGACCTAATGGCAAATTTCTATGTCCCAGCGGTTGTGGATAAACCAAGGTAGAGGTGTCTAAATGTATATAAGACCAAGCATGAAAGAGTCCCAGTGGAAAACGAGTGTACACTTTTAGCTCCCCTAAAAAAACTCGACCACGTTGCGAGGTGGGAACAGGCATATCAA
>LUTY01002322.1 GCA_001640045.1 Candidatus Thiomargarita nelsonii
AACCTGGGAATGCGACCTATTTTAGAAAGGAGTTTTATTATGCGAGACACACAACAACTATATATAGTTACACGTCATACTGATTACGGGAATACGCTTGTCGCCTACACTGAACACGGGATATGTTCTATTCAGTTAGGGGACGAAGAGGAAGAACTCGAACTCATGCTAAGGCAGGATTTTCCTGAAGCTGTGTTTGTCGATGGCACGACTCAACATGAAAACTGGATTAATTCCGTCTATGCCTTTATTGATGGAGAAACGGAGAAATACGGTGAATTTCCATTAGATATATATGGCACTCCATTTCAGAAAAAGGTATGGAATGCTTTGCGAGAAATACCCAGGGGAGAAATGTGTAGCTATACTGAGGTTGCTACAAAAATATCTTCTCCAAAGGCAGTGCGAGCCGTAGCCACGGCTTGTGCCAATAATAAACTGGCAATAGTGATACCTTGCCACAGAGTCGTCAGGGAAGATGGGGCTACGACAAGGCGCGTGCCAATGAGGCTTTGCAAAACGGACACGCAGATTTTAT
>LUTY01002323.1 GCA_001640045.1 Candidatus Thiomargarita nelsonii
TAAGAAAAAAACTTTTTCTTGTAATTCAAGCTTATCGACAAGTTTTTTATAATCATGAGACTTCCAATCAGTTTGCCCAACAATAACTAATGGGATATCTGCCTTAATTAGTTTAAAGGCATAAATCAATTTTTCTACATTTTTTCTGACATTCAGTCTTCCAACAAACAAAATAAATTTTTCTGGCAATTTATATTGTTTTATTACTTTATTTATTATTTCACTTTTATGCTCCTCTAACGGTTTAAAGATAGCATTGACTCCATGATACACAACGTCTATTTTTTCTGATGAGGCATAATTTGTAACAATTAAGCGTTTTTTTTCTGATTCAGAAACAGTAATAACGAAATCGCTGCAATGAGTCAAAAATTTCAAAGGAGCAAAATACAATCTTTCTTTCCAAGTATAAAATTGTGGATGAGTCAAAAATAATACATCGTGTATATAAGAAACTTTCTTATAAAAAGGAAAAAAATCAGCAAAATTTTGATAAAGGACGACTTCTACTCCCAAACGCTTCGCCCTAAAAGGGAGT
>LUTY01002324.1 GCA_001640045.1 Candidatus Thiomargarita nelsonii
ACGATAGTTGTAACATCTCTTTGGAAAAAGATTTATCTCCCGAAAAAAGAGGCAATAAAGGATGTAAGGCATTTTCTGTGGAATGTTCCGCTTGATGAAGTAGTTCTATCCGCCACCTGTCTATTGAAGTCTGTTCAAGGGGGTAACCCAAAGAACATATCCAGTTTATCAATTCCTTCCAAGGAAGGGGACTGGGATTGAACAAATGAAAAGCTTTCCCCAAAGATTCTCTTTGACGCGATAAATGGATCACTGCCCTGCTCACATAATCTACCGGCATTACATCTACCATTGTATCCACTGTCGGTGCTATTCCGAGTTGAATGCAACCTTTGAGTAGCCTGAAAAAGAAATCATCGGTATTGCAAATACCCGTTTGAGTATGCCCGGTTATCCTTCCGGGCCGGTAAATACACACAGGAAGTCCTCTATCACGCGCTTGCATGACTAACTTTTCCGCCACCCATTTACTCTGGGCGTAGCGATTGTCAACAGCAAGGCGAACAATTTTATTGCATTCTTCATTATCTGTCCTCC
>LUTY01002325.1 GCA_001640045.1 Candidatus Thiomargarita nelsonii
GGAAAAAATAATATTTTACCGTTCACTGAGCGTTTTAATTTCATCTTCTAAAACCTGAAAAGCGGATAATTGACGGAGTGAAGAAAAGTCTTCTATAAAATTAGCGACACGATGAACACGTTCATGCACATTGAATTTTCCTAACCGACGCCCACTCAAACCACTGGCTTTTTTTAAAAGTTCATAAAGCATTTTCTTTGGATCGGGCAATTTTTCTACTTTTGTTATCTGAGGAAGATTTAATTTTTGACTGCCCATAGGATTGCCAGCCGCTTTGCGTATTGCCGCCTCATCAAAGAGTAACCAAGCCTCTGTCATACGGACAGGTATAACACAAACGATTTTTGGAAGCGCACTTTTTCCAAGCTTTTTTCTAACTTGTTTAAACGCGGTTTCAATTTCAGCTTGACGCATATTGAGTGCTTGCTTTTCGGCATCACGATGTATAAACAAGATGTCACAAGAATAAAGTGCGACACAACGTTCAATTTTATCAGTTAATGTTTTGGGTGGACGAGGCAATCGTTCTAATTCTGC
>LUTY01002326.1 GCA_001640045.1 Candidatus Thiomargarita nelsonii
ATGTACCCGGTTAAGACTAAAACTCGCTTGCCTTTCGCGCAGAAAGTTTCAAGGAAGCAAGATGGGCGTACAGTGTTTGAGGGAGAGTATTCATTCAATGTTGAGTCCACTCTCTCAGAGGATGGAGCCATTAGTTTGGCAGAGGATTTAATTAGGCAAAATTTGCCCGATCTGGCACCCCATATCAAATTGAAAGAGGTGAGTGTTCGGAAGTCTAGTACGGGTGATAGAACGTGGGTTAATGGGTATATTGTTCAGTTTGATCTTTTCAATGGCGCTCTGCCTATCTGGGGAGATCATATTAGAGTGTCGATTTTTGGGAATCAATACGGTGCTGCGAGTATTCTGTACCATCAAAATGGTAATAACTTACAAAACATTGGGAATAGCCTACTAGAATTGCCAGAAGCCTTAGCAATATCGCTAAACGATATTCGGAGATACCTTGGTATTAAGGGGAAATATGAAATTCTTGATGCTGGGCTTTGGTCTGTTCAGGAGTCCATGATCAAGGATCAGGGTTCTAATACAACTTAT
>LUTY01002327.1 GCA_001640045.1 Candidatus Thiomargarita nelsonii
TTTGACTTTGGTTTTGACCTGGCAGGTTTTGTTTTTAACCTGCCAGGTCTGGTTTTTACTTTGATTTTTTGCTCGATGTGATAGATGAATTGCAAATGGATCAATTGCTGTCTCGTTTTCGTGAAACGAAGTAACGGAACGTTCATTTGTGGAACGGCGTGGGCAGGAAGCGTTTAAGGTGACACCTACGCCTCAAGAGGCGACGGGGCAATATTTGCTCATGGCTTACCTGATTAAAACTAAAATCTGGCATGGGGCAGCCGAGTTTGATAAGGGGCTCGATCAGCTTGAGAGATATTTGGAGAGTGAAGGGCAAACGGTGTTTGATGTTTAAAGGAGACGTCCAAACTAAAGTTTGGACTCCTACAAACTATTCTGCACCCAATTCTCTCAAAGCCTTTTGCGCTTTCGCAAATCCCTGTTCAGCGGCTTTCCGAAACCACTTGACGGCCTCTTGGTGATTCTTCGCCACCCCCTGCCCCATGTTGTACATCACGCCTAAGTTGAATTGCGCTTCCGCATATCCCTGTTCAGCGG
>LUTY01002337.1 GCA_001640045.1 Candidatus Thiomargarita nelsonii
AAGGTGACAGAAAACGATTTTTCAAGACGACAATTTATTAAAGTTGGGGGAATATCTCTTATTGGCACTGCGGTGTTCGCCAATTTTGGGACAAGGGTTTTTGCGACTTCTACCAACGTTCCTTTTGATTCTGTCAGGTTTGCCGTTATTACTGATATGCATATTGATATAAAAGGTAAAAACAAAGTAAAAATGAGTGCAATCAGTGTAAAATGCCTGAGTGAAACAGTGGTGGATCTGAACAGAGAGAAAGATCTTTCTTTTGTTTTAGTTGCTGGTGATTTGCTATTAGATGGTGAATGGGAAAACGCACTGGTGGTCAAAAACCTTTTAAACAAATTGACGGTGCCCTATTATGTCATCTGTGGCAACCATGATTTTGTTCCTATTAATCCCAAAAAGCATCGTGAAGGTTTTCATTATCTGTCTGTAAAAGATTTTGTAAAGTTCTTTAAAGGACATGGTTATGATAACTCAGGCAAACGTTATTACGCACATCAGATCAAGCCAGGACTACGACTAATCGGTCTTGACGCATGTCTGCCAACTGAACAAAAAAAATGGGGGGGGATACTTCCAAAAGAACAATTAAAATGGCTTGACAAACAACTTACGAGCCATGCCGATGAACTCAATCTGGTTTTTATGCACCATAACCTCGTCAGATGGTCAACCGATGAATTAATAGGCGGTACCAAGCAGTGGTTCTGTATTGATAATGAAGTCGAAGTGAGAAATATTTTTTCAAAACACGCAAAAGCCGCTCCGGTTGTTATTAGTGGTCACAGGCATATTGGACTGAATTTTAAGGAATTAAACTGTGTCAATTATTTTAGCGTACCTTCTCTGAATTCTCATCCCATGAGGTATTCAGTTTTTACCATTTCCAATTTGTCTGTTTCATGGAAAACACCAATGGTGAATGTTCCAGAGTACGTGCATTTAGAAGCTAGGCAAAATCTCTTAAACGCCAAAGGGTGGCGGCTAACACAGTTTAAAGAAAGGAATACAATTAATGATTCAGCCATGCTTCAATTTTTAGAGAACAATGACATGATCTTAGGCTCAATTAAAATATAGCCCGGTAGGGTGTTTATTTTGTCTTGTGATCAAGAGTCAATTATCCTGATTGATATGGTAGGTATAATCGCTGCTGGTTTATCAACCAAAGCATGTTAGTTTTTTATCGTTCCCAAACTCTGTTTGGGAATGCCATCCTGGACGCGCAACGACCCCTGCGCCATAATACAACGACAAAGATATTTATTTGAAATTGGAGACAGAAATGACCAAATTCAAGAAATTGCTATTATTGACTTTCTTACTTCTGGGATTGATATCGTCTCAGAGCCTTTTCGCCGATGAATATGATGTCATTCGGCTCAAATACAAGGACTATCTCACCGGAGGTAGCACAATCGATCCCCTGGATCCCGTTATTGCTGTCAAGATCGATCAGATCGACACCCTGACGGAGCAGTATTGGAGCAGCCAGAACGCAAACAAAGTCTGGGACGATTGCGAAACCAAGAGTCTGACAGTTCCCCGTAAGATAGGAACCATGTACCGAAGACTGGCAATTATGGCCATGGCTTGGGCAACCAAAGGATCGCAATACGAGAACAATGCCACCCTCCTGGCAGACACCAAGTCCGGGCTCGACTGGCTATACAACAACCGGTACAACGAAACAATTTCCCAATACGGTAACTGGTGGTGGTGGGACATCGGTATCCCCATAAGACTTCTCAATGCCACAACCATCCTCTGGGAACAACTGACCACGAGCCAAGTCACCAACTACAGCAATGCCATTGCTCATTTTATCCCAGTTCCCGAAAAAACGGGGGGTAACCTCACTGATACCGCATTCATTACCGCTTTACGGGGTATCCTCATTAAAAATTCTGCTACCGTTCAAGCCGGTTCCGACGGGGTAAACCCTGTTTTTGATTATGTTACCACAGGTGATGGGTTCTACACTGACGGCAGTTTCATTCAGCACACCTACTTTGCCTACGCCAGAGCCTACGGTCAAGTGCTGGTAACGAGCCTGGCCAAAACCCTATGGCTCCTCAAAGGCTCCACCTGGGACAATACCGATCCAGACAAAGGCAACATCTACAAGTGGATATTTGATACCTACGAACCCGCCTTGTACAAGGGACAACATTTATTCACAGGCTCAGGTCGCAGCCTTTCCCGCTACGGAAGAACCCTCCTGACAGCTTATGGTCTATTCACCTCTATCTATCTCCTAATCGAGATGCCCGATAACCCATACGCAGATGATATGAAGAGTCTTATCAAGAAACACGTCCAGGACAGTGATACGGACATATTCTACGATAAGCTCAGCATCTGGTACTATACAAAATTAAAACCAATCATGGACGATGCCAGCGTGACCCCCAGAACCCCAATCACCGGGAATTTTGTATTCTACAACCAGGATACAACTCACCATCACCGATCCGGCTGGACCTTCGCCCTCTCCCTGCACTCAGACAGAATATCCAACTACGAATCGATAAACAATGAGAATATCAAGGGTTGGTACCAGGGCGATGGTATGACCTACCTCTACCTCAATGCCGATGATTACCTCAACCACTATATGTTTACCGTCGATCCCCACAGAATGGTGGGTACCACGGTGGATAGAGATACCTCCCGTACCGGTGTGGGAAGCCAGGACAAGCGAAGCACCAAAAGTTTTGTCGGTGGAACCACCAATGGAACCTACGGGGTTACATCGATGGATTTCCAACAGCACGACGACGAAACAATGGATGTCTCAGCCCAAAAATCCTGGTTTATGTTCGATAATGAGGTGGTTGCCCTCGGCTC
>LUTY01002329.1 GCA_001640045.1 Candidatus Thiomargarita nelsonii
AAAAGTGGTAGCCACAGAAGATTCCTTTGTTTATTTCGATCCACCTTATCGTCCATTAAATAAGACCTCAAATTTTACGAGCTATAGCAAAACCAACTTTGATGAACAAGCACAAATCAGCTTAGCTAACACCTTTAAAGTCTTAAATGACAGAGGCGCAAAATTAATGCTAAGCAATTCTGATCCTAAAAATATTGATCAAAAAGATAATTTTTTTGAAACACAATATGCGGGTTTTAACATTCAAAGAGTATTAGCAAACCGGATGATAAATAGTGTTGCGACTAAACGCGGCAAGATAACGGAATTATTAATCACGAATTATCCCAATGAACAATAACAATAAATATTGGAAAGCGATTTTTGACGAATACGATATTCACAGCCATGATTTTGAGGAATCTCCTTTCATCATTACAGCCAAGGAAATAAAAGAGGCAACGACGCGAGAACCACGAATTTTATGCAAACAAGATACAAGAGAAAAGAGACCAGAAATTTTCATTAAAAACGATTTGTTTATTTTACCAATAAAAA
>LUTY01002330.1 GCA_001640045.1 Candidatus Thiomargarita nelsonii
TCTGCTTGTTCGGCCTTGATTTTTTCACGCGACACACCCGGCTCACGAAGGTAATACTCGTAGGTGGCAATCAGATCGAAATCCAACTTTCCTCGAAGATTATCCAAAAATCGCATCCTCGCACGATGCCCGCCCAAGTTCCGTAACGTACTCGTAATCCAAGATAATCGGCGCGTTTTTTCAGGCCTCTCGAAAGTGCTTAGAAAATCGTAATCCTGATTGATATGCCAACCTAAAGCTGGTTGACTTTGCACGTATTCAGCGCCAGAACGTTTCTCATCGGTGGTGAATGTTCGGAAAGAATAGGGCGGATTCACATGCCAAGGTTTACGAAATTCCGTCGGGGGCTCTTGGATAATAGACCAGATATGTTCTGGTGGGCATTTGACCGTTGTTACTTCATTGACCCCATTTAAAACAATGACATAGTCGCACTCCTCTACTGGCTCTAAAGTAAATTCTATACCTTCCCAAATACCACTATGATTGGGTGTTTGCCGCCTCAAATCAGGCCAATCCCAATCCTTAACAATACG
>LUTY01002331.1 GCA_001640045.1 Candidatus Thiomargarita nelsonii
CAGATGGTGAAATCAAACGCACAAAAGTCGGCAAAAGGCTTAAAATTTCCCTCAAATAAAGCATTCTCACAATAAACTCACCCGCCTTTTAGGCTCGTTCCTGCTAAGGAACGTGCATGAAATAACTTCTTCAATTGTAAAAAAATTCTAAACTTAACAGGTTTATACCACGACTTGACTAAATTATTTTATGCACGTTCCTTAATCTATCCATTTTTCAATTTTTAACTCAGAAAATTCTGCCAATTTCTCATAAATTTTGTCATTATAAACAAAAATCATCCCGTGACAAATAGCTTCACTCGCAAGGATCATATCAATAGCATGTTTTTTTAGTGCACTATCACTAATACCAGTCTTTTTCTGAAACTCCGAGCGAATTTGACCAAAAATTTCACCCCCCTTTTCTGGCAAGAGAGGTAAAACTTTAAAATACCTCATTATTCTACTAAAACCATTCAATATACAGGTTCTTTTTTGACTAGATTCGGAGTTGAGTACAACGGATTAACGGTATAAACGGATTTTTTTCGATC
>LUTY01002332.1 GCA_001640045.1 Candidatus Thiomargarita nelsonii
ATAGTTTGCGCCGGCAAGCCAAACATTAAATCTAAATTAATATTATTAAAACCGGCTTGTCGTGCAGCTTCGATGGCATTGATTGCCTCATCGCGTCCATGAATACGGCCTAAATTTTGTAGGACGGTATCATTAAAACTTTGTATGCCCAATGATAAACGATTAATGCCTGCCTCTCGAAATCCTTGAAAACGACTAATATCTACCGTGCCCGGATTGGCTTCTAAGCTAATCTCAGCACCCGCCACCACGGGGATTCGTGCTCGCACACCTGATAATAAGTTGTAAATCGTCTCTGGAGACAATATACTGGGAGTGCCGCCTCCGATAAAAATACTGCGAATGCGGCGCCCCCATACTCTCGGCAATTCTTGCTCTAAGTCGGCAAGTAGGGCAGTCATATAATCACTTTCTGGCAGTGAGCCCGCTATTTGATGCGAATTAAAATCACAATAAGGACATTTGCGGACACACCAAGGGATGTGGATGTAGAGACTTAAGGGGGGGAGTGTGGTGAAATTAAACATGTCCGCTTG
>LUTY01002333.1 GCA_001640045.1 Candidatus Thiomargarita nelsonii
AGAAATGTTAAAAGATTTATGTGTACCTACTTATAAATCTCGGCGATTAAGGAGTCCAAAATTTATTTTGGGCGAGTCATAAGTATATTTATTAGACGTATCTTGCACCTAAGCATATTAGGCTGGTATATTGACCAATTTTTTTAGGAGTATTCAAAACAATGATAATAAAACCTGGTCAGTCTCACAGTCAATGGACTTATGCTTTGCTGTTGTCCTTGTTTTTAGTCCCTGTGGCGTATGCCAGCGGCGGAGAGGGCTCAGAAAAAATCGCAAACGCTTTTTTATGGATCGCCGTCCTGCTGTTATTGGCCAAAATGGCCAGTTTGATTGAAAAAGTGGGACAGCCGGCGGTACTCGGCGAGTTGGTCATAGGTGTTGTGCTAGGCAATCTTTTTCTTGTCGGTATAGGGGTATTCGAGCCAGTCAAGCATGACGAAATAATTAAGTTTCTCGCTGAATTGGGTGTGGTGGTTCTACTATTCCAAATTGGTTTGGAATCCAAGCTCGAAGAAATGCGTGAAGTTGGAGGGCG
>LUTY01002334.1 GCA_001640045.1 Candidatus Thiomargarita nelsonii
TGCATTATCCGACAAAACCAAAGCCAATCTCGCCATGATTATGGGCAGTGGCAAACGTTTATCGACTTTAATTAATGATATTCGTTATGATTTTTTGGATCAACTGGGGGGGCAGAAACGTTTTCCTTTTGGCAATAAGCGTTTTAGAAAACGGCTGATGGAAAATAACCAATACCCCTTTGATGAACAATATGATAAAATGCTTGAGGCTTTTAACTCGATGTTAGAAATGACTAATATTCTAATTAACCTTTAATAATAATGCGGTTATCGAATGGTGAAAATAGCAAACTCTAACTTGAACATCGAGTTTAATATAAAGGCGAGCATGATAGGCAGGATGATGTGACTGTTGTTGGTTTTGGATTTTGATGAAATCATAAGACATACATCAGTTTATCGTTCCCACGCTTCGCGGCGGAATGCCTGCCTGGACGCGGAGCAACTACAACAAATACAACAAATGCTCAACAACCAATAAACCCAAAGGAAAAAAAAACCATGCCACTACCACCCCTAATACAAACCGGCTTAA
>LUTY01002335.1 GCA_001640045.1 Candidatus Thiomargarita nelsonii
AAACTTTTGCCTCGATCCGAGGCAAAAGTTTTCGCGGTAGCGAAAACTTTTGCCTCGATCCGAGGCGACGTTTTCGGTTTTGACTTGGACTTGGACGCTGGCTCGGTGGGTTTCATAGCCATTTTTGGGTGTCACAAACCAGACTTTAGGTGGTTGGATAATACAGGTATTAGTTGGTGCCGCTTTGGTAGCCTGAGCAATGGCTTTTTGACTATTACCTAGTTTCAATGCCAATTCAACAATTTTAGGTCGATGGCATAGTGCTTCGTATTGGTCAATGCTGTAGACTTGGTTGCCGATGCGGACATTGATGTATTTTGCACCGTTGAGGGAAGCAGTGTAGTAGCCTTCAGGGGTGATCGTCACCCATTCGCCATCGTCAAAAGCCACCATTTGGGCAACTTCTTCCCCTGTTTGGACATTCCATAAACGTGTTGTGCTATCCCAACTGCCCGACAAAGCCAGCCGCCCATCGGGGGAAAAGGCGTGGTAAAACTGAGTTATTTACAAGATTATGTCCGTGAAACCGTGCGAG
>LUTY01002336.1 GCA_001640045.1 Candidatus Thiomargarita nelsonii
GATTGTGAGTTGGAATTTCAAACATATTGTCCATTTTGAGAAAATCCCTAAATACAATGCTGTCAATACAATTAAAGGTTACAGCCATTTAGATATTTTTTCTCCATCGGAGGTTATCAGATATGATGACGTTTGAACCAAAATGTGTGTTGTGGAAACGTTTAGGTGCTGAAATAGTTCATGAACAAATTCAAGGACTTAGTTTGTCTGAAGAGCTTGAATTTTGGCGTAAACAAACAGAAAAATTAAAGGCCACACAACAAATAGCTAAAGGAAATTTGCCTGACAAAAGCATCCAGCCGCCCCCTGCTACGCTGTGCTCTGCTGGGGCTGATGCATGTAAGACAACGAATAATAATGCGATTGCCTAGCTAGAGCGCGATTTTGAAGGTTTTATTCGTTGTCCTACATTTGTTGTACTCAATAACCCGCCAGGACAAAATCCTCGAACATAAAATGGATACGTCCATCTTCTAATGGATGCCAATAACGGGTGGGTACAACGGTTTGTAATGTTTTCATATCAACCTCTTCT
>LUTY01002343.1 GCA_001640045.1 Candidatus Thiomargarita nelsonii
GGTAAATTAGGCTCGGTATGTTTTTGAGGTCGATTTCAAAAATGAGCCTAAAATACAATAAGCTAGTAAAAATGGGGCTTGACATGTTTTTGATGTTTCGACGTTAGGAGAAATCTTAAAAATGAGGGCAAAATGGAAGAATGTACTAAAAATCAGGCATTGCGTATTTTGAGGTGATTTTAAAAATCAGGACAAAATCATAAAAGGTAAATAAATTAAGACTTATGCGGTGGGCAAGTGCTTTATTATTAACTGGCTCGGTTTTTTTAGTCATTTTAAAAATCAGGGCTAAAATGGAAGAATGTACTAAAAATCAGGCTCGGAGTGTTTTTGAGATAAAGAGTACAACTAATGACGTCCAAGGAGAATAATCATGCAATTGTTCAACATTTCTAGTTTGAAGGTTTTATTCTCCTTGGACGACAGGCGTTGTACTCACACGATTTGAAAAATGAGGGCGAAAAAACCTAATAAAAATCAAGGATCGCTCCGCACTACCCACCCTACGCTTGCTGTTTTCCTATTCTGATTCATTTAAATTGCCAATCCGGTGGCGCGGTTTCATTATGGCAGCTTCAAAAGTTAAGAACGTTTATCGACAATGTATTTCTTCGCCCACTTATACCGCACAGGGTCTTTTTTCAGCAGATGCTCCGCGACTTCCCTGCGTTTATCCTTATCAGCATTCTTGATAACTCGCTTAATTTCAGCATCTTGATCTCTGGGCGAAGCGCCGCGTTTAATCGCCTCATTAAACCAGTGATCACCCTCATGGTATTCTCTCCGTTCATAACATAAGGCGCCCATCAAAGTGTAAGGGTGATGACTACTCGGCTGATACTTAATAGCTTTTCGCGCACATTGTTCAGCTTGATCGAGTTCATGAATATCTCGAAAAGCACCGCCTCTAGTGGTTAGTAAAGCTGACTTGAGCTTATTTTCCTTGATTTTGTCAAAATTCAGATTCTCTGTCAGCGTTAACGCACGTTCCGGTTGCTTTGCGCCACGCCAATGACTGCTCCCATTGGATAAATTCCATTTATTTCCAGTACGTTTGTACTGCTGTTCATAGAAAATGGCTTCGAGTCTGTGATAAGCCCTCAAAATCTTGCCAGAAAACAGTTTGCGTTCTTCCCAAGAATTTATGTGATGCTCCTCTAACCAAGCCACATCTATGGGATCCAGTCGCTTTCCCTTATCCAGTTTTTGCAGAATAGCGTACAACGGGTTAGAAGGTGATTTATCTTGATAGTCCGAAACGCCATACTTTGACTTCAGAGAGGCAAAGTGCTTTTTTTGGTCAAATATCAAACTCGCAGCGTCTTTGTCAACAGCAAGCGCAAGAATATTCGTCAATTTGCGCTTTTTCAAAAAGTTAATATCCGACTCACTAAGCGGCTTTCCAGAATCCAGTTGTTTTAGAACCTTGTACAAATGACTAGAAGATGACGAATCTTCATAGTCACTCACTTGATACTTCGATTTGAGAGTAGCAAAATGTTGCTCTCGCTCTTTTATGTCTGTCATAATACCACAGTACCTCTTGTCACTTTAGCCTTAATGGCATTGCTGCCTGGCTCGGTAAATCAGGCTAGTGTAGGAGAGCTGAAGTTTTCAGGCCACCCCTTAGTACAACGGATGATCTCGCTCCGCTCACCACGAATATTTTTAGAAATGAATATTAACATTTTGGGGTTAGAATTTTCAATCCGTTTATTTCCCTAATCCGTTGTACTAGATGGATGGTATGGGAATTGGTGCGATCCATGACGATGAATATTAATAATCAATCAGGAGAACTCAAATGCCTTTTTTTTAGGTTAAAACTGACTTTGCCTTTAAAATCTGAATCATACCTCATAATTTGACAATTCACAGAATAGTTTGATAACTTAAATAATTCATTCTGAAAAAGACAACTTTAGGAAAACCAAAAATGAACAAATTTATTGCCATGCTGTTTAGTGTTGCGATGTTTGTTATTCTCGTTCCCACCACCGCCGCCAGCACAACCCGTTCCTTGGATGATGGGCTAGTGGCGTATTATCCCTTTAATGGGAACGCTGACGACGAAAGTGGTCATGGTAATCATGGCACAGTTTATGGTGCTACTTTGACGGAGGATAGGTTTGGAAATGCAGGGAGTGCTTATAGTTTTAATGGGGTGGGGGATTATATAGATACAAATTATGATTTGTCTTGGTCAAATACAAAATCATCCTCTCTCAGTCTTTGGTTTAGCGCAAAATATTTTAATCAAGATCAAGTATTGGTTAGTAAAAAACATTTTGAATATTCTCTTAAAGTAGAAGGTCCTACAACCTATGACCGTGATTTGGTATTTGAGATTTGGCAACCTGATGGCAGAGGTGCTATTGGATTAATCTATGATGGACTTTCAGCAAATACTTGGTATCACGTAGTTATTGTTTATAATGGTACTTCTAAAAAGGCAATTATGTCTATAGATGGACGAATAGTTGATGAAAGATCAAATATTACAAATGTTTCTTTTGAGGATCATTCAGAAAATATGCTGATTGGCTATGGTTATCATTGGGTAGGAAAGTCTTATTATTTTAATGGATTTATTGACAACATCCGCATTTACAACCGCGCCCTCTCCGCCACAGAAATCCAACAGCTTTACAACCTAACCCCAAACTGTGCCGATGCTAACATTACACCAACCAATCTTTCTCACAGTTCAAATGCCGAAACTGGTACAATAACTATAAGCGCACCACCCGAATGCTCTTGGACAGCCACCAGCAACGCCGACTGGGCAACCATCACTTTTGGCGAAAATGGTGAAGGCGATGGCACCGTCGCTTATGAGATTACGGCAA
>LUTY01002338.1 GCA_001640045.1 Candidatus Thiomargarita nelsonii
TGGGCACTCGTAATAAACTGAATTCGCCTCTATACCTAACTCATCTGCTAAAGCCAAGGCTTTGTCACGCTGCTCGCCCGTCAGCAACGCGATGTTTTTAATCCCAGATTGTCTCAGTTTTTTCAGAATATCCGCCGCCTCCGGGCGCAGATGATCACGTAGCCCAATAATGCCAAGCGGTTTTTCATTTAAAGCTGCGTACGCCAGCGTCGAGTGGATGTCACTGGTGGGCTCGTTTCATGGCGTGATGGACTTAAAAACATCGCTCTAAAAATAACAGGAGAATGGAAATGGCTTTACCTTTTTTACCTTTTTTGCTTGGTACGGTGGCGGGTGCTGCCGTGACTTATATTGCGACAAACAAATCGGCTAGACAAAAAATGGGTCAAGGTGCCGTTCAAGTGGCGGATACTGTCAAAAGCGGCGTTAAAGCGACTAAGACAAAACTATCTGGTAAAACAGATAGCGAAGCGGAAAAAACAATATCAACAGAGGAAGAAGAAAAAACGTAATGACTCAACAAATATAAGGAGT
>LUTY01002339.1 GCA_001640045.1 Candidatus Thiomargarita nelsonii
CTCATTGCGAGTCTATTTGGATGCCTGTGTGAAATGCGGGGCTTGTACTGATAAGTGCCATTATATGATAGGCACCCAAGACCCCAAAAATATGCCTGTTGCCCGGCAAGATTTATTGCGGCAAGTCTATCGCCGTTATTTTACCTTGGCTGGTAAATTGTTTCCCAAATTGGTGGGCGCGAAAGATCTGACAAAAGATGTGCTTGATGATTGGTATAACTACTATCATCAGTGTTCGCAATGTCGTCGCTGCTCGGTGTATTGCCCTTATGGGATAGACACGGCTGATATCTCAATGGCAGCCCGCGAAATTTTGGATACTGTCGGCAAAGGACAGAAATACTGTAATGAAATTATTGCTAAAGTCTATAAAATTGGTAACAATTTAGGACTACCAGAACCGGCTTTGCGCGATACTTTAGAGGGATTAGAAGAGGATATTAAGGATGAGACGGGCGTGGATGTGCGCTTGCCCTTGGTGCTCTGTCAAAACTCACGCCGATCATTAGCCAAAGCCACTGCACTCCGATTTGG
>LUTY01002340.1 GCA_001640045.1 Candidatus Thiomargarita nelsonii
TACATGCTGCCGAGTTTTTCAAGGTTGATCCGCACAAGGCACTGATGCTGGGCGACTCGATCAACGATGTACAAGCTGCACGAGCGGCAGGCTTTCAAATTATCTGTGTCAGTTACGGCTATAACCATGGCGAAGATATTCGCAAGGCTAATCCTGATGCAGTCATTGACTCATTGACACAATTAGATTCAGTTATCAGTTATCAGTGAACAGGTATCAGTTGTCATTGAATTTGATTCAGATGTTAAAGATGTATTATTACAAGTCATGGAAACATACGGCAATGTTTCAGCTAAAGCTCTGGAGAATTTAACGCACCAAGACATTCCTTGGAAAGAAGCACGGGGAGATTTGTCACCAGAAGTTAAGTGTTCAAATAGTATTAGCAAACAATCCCTCAAATCTTTTTTCAATGAAAAATATGGTGATAAATTGTATGGCTAAAAATAATAAAAGGAAAATACCTAAAGAGCCGATTCATAAAGAGATTGAAAAAATTACAATAAGAGCGATTCAACCATTTTATAACCGAT
>LUTY01002341.1 GCA_001640045.1 Candidatus Thiomargarita nelsonii
CACAGTTCACTGATAATTGATAGGTGATAAATTGATAAGTGAGCTTGATTAGCCGCTTTTTCCAACCAATAAAATGCCGTTTCGTCATCTTGTGGTACGCCTTCACCATAGAAATACGATATACCAAGATTATATTGACCTATAGCAACTCCTTGGTTAGCCGATTTTTCGTACAGTTCTACTGCCTTTTTGGCATCTTGTGGTACTCCTTGACCTTCTTGATACATAAAACCAAGATGAGATTGAGCAATAGCATATCCTTGGTTAGCCGATTTTTCATACCAATAAATGGCTTGTTCGTAATCTTGTGGTACGCCTCTACCCATAGAATATAGTGATCCAAGATGACATTGAGCAACGGGATTTCCATGATTGGCAATTTTCTCAAAAATGGTTTTAGCAGTCCCATAATTAGCGGATTCAAGTGCATTAAGCCCGTTTTTGAAATCTTCTACAAATTCTCCGTCATATTGACTGATATATTCCCTCAGTCCATTAAACGCTATACGGATTTCATAGTCTTGATCATTCAT
>LUTY01002342.1 GCA_001640045.1 Candidatus Thiomargarita nelsonii
ACCCCATTCAATGTCTTCTTTTATAAATTGTTCTGTTATATCAATCGGATGTGATTCAATATAGCGACGCATCGCCTCTTCAACTACACTTTCAATATTTTTAAACCAGCCCTCCATAACTCTTGTTTGAATATCATTATAAATTTGGGGTGAAATATCTATGCTGAGTGCTGACACTTAAATTCTCCTTAAATTGGCGAGCCGAAAAAATCTGAGTCAATACCAGACTATGATGATGGTCAATGCCATTAAGTTAAGATGGCTTTTACTCGATGTTCAAGTTTTTTGTCGTGGTGAGTACACCTCTGTGTAGAACAACGACTAAGAATTCTCAATTTTAACATTTTTGCTAGAGAAATCCTATTTTTTGAAAGAAAACATTTTGAAAGAAAAAATAGGAGATCGATGGCAGCTCTATATATATATATCGCTAAGCTCGATCTCAATATATATCATAAGTTGTTAACAACTCCGAGACCGCACTCATTTTTTCATAAGCTTGGGTTATGTCTTGTAATAAATCGGCTTGTAAG
>LUTY01002351.1 GCA_001640045.1 Candidatus Thiomargarita nelsonii
GCAAAAATTGCATTTGTGAGTCGTTTAAATTTCCCCCCAAGTTGGCGGACTTCTGTTTGACAATCGGCGCTTTTTCGGAGAAAGGCAATTCATTAGTCACAGCCACCGTAAGATAACTAACCGAATGACGATAATCGCCAGTCACTTCGCCGCTGGTGTAATAATTCACCAGTGTAGATGTAGCACTTTCAGGTAACAGATGTAAAAGCAGCATTACTGGGTCAAAGGCGCAAGCGGTGATACTGGTCATGTCGCGGTATGCCATCAAGCCGGCTGCGTCGTGCGCTGCGATCTTTTCATACGCGCCCATGTCGAGCAGCTTGAGGCGCTCCTTAATGGTGCCGTCCAGTGGGAATGGTATATAGTGATAATGCGGCCCGTAGTGGGTAAAATCGCCTGATACGACAATCAAAGTGTTATCGTCCGTGTATGGGCGGAGCAATTTTGCAGCACTGGCATAGTCATCTATGTGTCCCACCAAGATAGGAAGCAGTGTCCAACCGGGCGCAAGTACACGTTGCAGCAGAGGCAATTGTATCTCAATGCTATGTTCGCGCTGGTGTGCCCAATCATCCGCCACCACCAGTGAGTTTTCCCGCAACTGTGCAATCGCTTCCAAGTCAAGGGGGATACGACCGAGTGGTGTCTCATAGTGGGTTGCATCGGCAATAGAAAGGCCGTGAAAACCGCCGGCATGGGCCGGTCCCAGCACAATCACTCGACGCAGACTCTGTCCTTGGATGAGTTTGTAGCCTGCTGCTGCCCCCGCGCCGCTGAACTGATAACCCGCATGGGGAGTAATCAAGGCTCTTATGATGCCTTTGTCTGGCAACGATTGCGGTGAGGCCTCTGCCAACAGTTTGTCAACAAGTTTGCCCAGTGCCTGCGCGTCCCCCGGGTACCATGAACCCGCCACCGCCGCCGCTCTCACACGTATTTCCGGCTTTATCTCCTCTGTCGCCATCACCGGCTTTGAGTCCGCGAAAAAAACGATCAGCAAGCCTAAAATGGCAAGTCTTTGAAAAAAGGGGGTTAGGGGGCTTAAATACTTTTTTCGTGTCATCATTTTTTTTATCCTGCAAGATTATGAGGTTTGTAAAAATCTGCCTCGTGCAATGGCAGTTCTACTGGGCCGTCTTTTTGTGACAGCACGCCCAGTGTGGCGGTACTGCCAGCAAGCCCCGCGAGTACACCCAGAAAATGCCGGCGGCTTTTTTGCTTTGGTTTACGAACGTCATGAATGTCTTTTTTGCTCATGTCCATACTCCTTCTATTTTTTCGTGACAGACGGGGCAACGCCCATCTTCTGTCAAATGATATTCAGTGATCCAAAAACCCGTGCGGCGGATTAATAAGGTTCCATCATGCGGACAAAAAGTGGAGCTCCCCTTATGACCAGACAAGTTGCCAATATAAACATAATGCAGTCCCACGTCCATCGCCTCCTGACGGGCACGTTCTAAGGTTTCAGTGGGTGTCGGCGGCAGATTACGCATACGATACATGGGGTGATAGCGACTCAAGTGCAACGGCGTACCGGCTCCCAGCTCATCACGTATCCAATGCGCCATGCGCCGAATCATCGCCATATCATCATTTAGGGTGGGTATCACCAAATTAGTGATTTCCAGCCACACGCCCTCTTCACGAAATATCACCAGCGCATCTAGTACTGGTTTCAGGGTTGCACTACAATTGTCGCGGTAGAACTTGTCGTCGAAAGCTTTGAGATCAGTGTTAGTGGCATTTAGCACCCGACAGAGTTTACGCAGCGGTGCCTTATTGATATAGCCCGCCGTGACGAAAACATTATACAGCCCAACCGCCTGAGCCGCCTCTGCCGTATCGTAAACATATTCATAGAAGATGATCGGATCGGAGTAGGTGTAGGCGATAGCTTGGCAACCTTGGTTGAGGGTGGTATCCACAATCTGGTCCGGCATCCCCCGGTAGATATGTTCCATTTCTTCACCGCCGCGTTGTGAGAGTTGCCAGTTTTGACAATTGCGACAATGCAGATTGCAGCCAGCAGTGGCGATGGATAAAATAGATGTGCCGGGGTGAAAGTGGTAAAGCGGCTTTTTTTCCATGGGATCGATATGCACTGCCGAGGGCCGTCCGTATGTGGTGGCTCGCAGTTTTCCACCGAGATTAACGCGCACCCGACAGTCTCCCGCGCCACCTGCGGGGATCGTACAATATCGGGGACACAATTCACAGACTACATCATTCATAGTCTTACCCTCCAAATGTATTACCGTTTGCCGGGATTTTCACCGCCGTCAATAGGCCGATACCAATCCGCCTCCTTATCAACCAGATCGCCAGCGTTGATGCGCGTCGTCAATGCATCAAGATCGATACGCCGCCAGCCTCCGGTTTGCTCTAAAGCCGTCTCGGTGCTACTGAACAGGAATCCGCCTATACAAACCAAATTCGCAAGTATAAAGGCGGCAAACAGGGAATCCCGGCGTTGCGGTTTTGTTAGCCAGATTTTCATGTTTGTATAGTATAGCCTATTGCTTAGTCATTTTCATCTGGTTTTATAAACATACATATATTCATGCTATTTTGGAGTCCAAGATTTATCTTGGACGAAACTGAGAAATAATAATTATGGGAATATCAATACATTATAGTGGAAAATTGAGCGATATCAAAAAGGCAAAGGCCATTTCTCAAGACTTAACAACAATTTCTTTGGATAATTGCACCATTTCAGCACTGGTAAGTTGCGAGAGTAAAACAAACAAAGCTTCCAGCCGCTTGTATAGGGTTATGGAATCAAACTTTCTATCCGGGTAAAAACCTTCTTCAATATTTTCTTGGACAGCCTGTGCATACATCT
>LUTY01002344.1 GCA_001640045.1 Candidatus Thiomargarita nelsonii
TGAATTGTTAAAAAGGGTGGGACGAAGGATAGGACAAGATCAGCACTTGAAGCATATTTTTGAATATGTCAAAAATATCAAATCGGGTCAAATCGTTATTGAAAATACGCAGGAAGAGGAATTCCTCGCCATCACCAAAATTGATGGACCAGACTGGTACTTTGTCACCGTTTTAAACCAATCCTGTATGGCATTCTTTTTCGAGGCCGCAAGCAACTTGTTCCCAGCGACTTCTAAAGCATTTTTGACTTGGACAAAGTCTCCTTTATATTTTATCTTCGCCTGGTTCTGTCCCTTAGCCTCAGCCAATCCTTGAGAGAGTTGAACAATATCTTCAATCACCATACGTTGGTTATACAAGGCTGCTACGAGCGCCCCTTTTATTTTTAATAATTCTCCTTTGTATTCAGCCTGTGGCGTGACACGCAGATTGCCTTCTGCTAAACCATGAGACACTTGAACAATATCCTGAATGACGGCTTCAAATACCTTATTCTTGGTTTCTAAGGTGTCAAATGAGGTTTGCAGTTGT
>LUTY01002345.1 GCA_001640045.1 Candidatus Thiomargarita nelsonii
ACCATTAATTATTTAAAATGGTGCTGATGACGGTGCGTAGGACGTACCCTACATTACCCGTCAAAACAAAGTTGACAGTAGATGGGCTAAAAAAAATGTCTAATGAATCTCCAAAAAATCCATAAAAAAACAAGGAGCAAAAAACGTGGTGGACACTGGCAGAAAAAGGCTCCAAGGCTCCCGGTTATATGGCAAGCACCCCATATGATTAAGTATGGTCTAAAAAATTTTTAATGTCAAAAAAAAATTTAACCTTCGCCTCGAAGCGTAGTACATACGGGTCATATGTAAGGTCTGTAGTATTCAAGTGACACGACATGCAAGGCGGCAGGGTCTTATAATGCCCTAGCCCGCAATTACCCAAGGTTGCATCGGATTATAGGATGAAAACCCTAAGTGTACGTATTACATAATATAGGAACGAGCGAGCGTAGCGAGCGTAGGGTGCGTCCCACGCACCTTTCGGTGCATCAGAGCCGAAGACGTTTTTATCTTCTCTTTCCAAGAATCCTGTGTTTCTTTCATTCTGTTA
>LUTY01002346.1 GCA_001640045.1 Candidatus Thiomargarita nelsonii
CGCTTTAAGTTGGCGGCCGGCGTGACGGTCTTCGCGGCGGACATAATAGATAACGAGGAAATTGAGTTCTTAGTAGTCTTATTGATAGCATTCATTGTGGCATGCGGTGTAGCGGGCTTTATGACGGGCAGCGTGATGGTCGGCGTCGTAAGTGCCGTAGCGGGCGTGGTAGCATTTTTCATGATATTATTCGGGGAAATAGCTATAGAAGAGACCATAAAAGAAAGTTTAAAAACAGGCACCCCCTCTTTATTAGCCCGCCTAGCTTTCCTGCTGCTGCTTGCCGCCCACCTCTTTTTGATTTGGTTCAGCTTTTTGGGTGGGTGGCGGCTGTTTGCCTAAACTGTGAATAACAAAATTCAAAGACATCCAAGATAAATCTTGGACTCCGACAAAAACTGCCCAGCTTAAATCACCTGGGTTGAGTCAATATTCATGTAACTTCTGGTATTGACTGCCAGATTGGCAGAGTAGTCCAATTGAGCAATTCTATTAGCTTCTTCTATGTTTATGCCATTCTGGCAAATGGCCC
>LUTY01002347.1 GCA_001640045.1 Candidatus Thiomargarita nelsonii
ATTCTTCCCATATTTCTTTTTAGCGGTTATTACTTTTTGGCTGCACTTGTGGGTGTGCTATATGCTTTAACCGATAAGCTGATCACCAAAATCGAAGATAATACCAACAAAAACCTTGTAGACGTTTTTGGACAACAAGCACGTTTTGTCTGGATTCTAAAAGACAATATTGAGATAGAGATTCCGTTTGATGCTTTGAAAAATGGCGATATTGTTGTAGTCAATGCCGGGGAGAGCATTCCTGTGGATGGCACGATTATACAAGGCACTGCTAGTATTGATCAGCATATTTTGACGGGAGAATCTCAACCAGCAGAAAAAGGGATCGGTGATCAAGTTTTGGCTGTCACCGTTGTCATAGAGGGGCATATTCATGTTCAGGCCGAAAAGGCGGGAGAACAAACCGTGGCCGCCCAAATTGGTCAAATCTTAACTAATACCACCGATTTCAGGGAATTTGTTCGCTTACAGGGGTTGGAAGATGCCAACAAAATGGTTCCGTTAAGATTACTCCTAACGGGTTTGGCACTCC
>LUTY01002348.1 GCA_001640045.1 Candidatus Thiomargarita nelsonii
ATCCGCAGAAAACCGCCAAGCCTTGTTTAAAAAATGGATACCTGATTACTTTTGGCAATCCCAGCACGGTTGACTTCAATATCGCTCGCCGCCTTGTCATGCGTGGCAGTGATTATGCCCGTGCTTTTAGGCAACTTGGGCGTGGCGACATATGGAAAAATCTCCCTGGCTCCTTGGCGGAACTTTCAAAATTAGAAGAACTTTTTAGAAAGACAAAGCCGCGTATCTATAAACAAGCGGATGCCACCGAAGCCAAACTACAAAGCCTCAATAAAAAAGGCGTACTAGCCCAGTACCGTTATCTGGTTTTCTCCGCACATGGCGACATCAACCTAAAAGTGCCAGCCCTCTCTTCTATTGTGTTGGGACAAGTCAACAATCCGCCAGAGATTGATGGTTATGTCACCGCTGGCGAATGGCCGGGTTATGACTTAAAGAGTGATTTGATGGTATTATCCGCGTGTGAAACGGGCGTGGGTGAAGTCGTAGGCGGAGAAGGTGTGATGGGATTGCCTTATGCTTTTTATGTCGC
>LUTY01002349.1 GCA_001640045.1 Candidatus Thiomargarita nelsonii
TGTTTTTATTAAGGAAAAAAAACTTGATTATGGCGTTCGATTTAATGCTGATAAACCTTCTTATTGTGATATTCCAATTTCCCTGCCCGGTGCCTCTGGGAAACGAAGTAACGAAGTAAATTCCGGCTACTTTCCCTTCCCCTGTATATGGTGGAAGAATTGTCTAGGATGGTGAATCAAACTTTTGGTTAATTTTCCATCAATTGATTGTCTGAATCAGACATCAGAATTTAAGAATTAACAGAATAAAACCCAAAATTCTAAATATTTACAGTTGTTTCGGGAATGGAGCGAAGCGGATTTCCCGAAACAAATTTAATTGAACTGGATCCCAGCTAGTCAGTCCAAACTTGAGCCAATAAGTATTTTCAAAGTTGGGAATGTGTAGGACGTTTGAGGTTATATCAAAAGTGGCTACACCTGCCGGAGCCGAACAATCTGAAATACCGCAGGATGTTGGATCATCAATATAGGCTTGACGACCCGCTTGATAAGACGCTTTATCCCAATTTTTATTATAACGATATATTT
>LUTY01002350.1 GCA_001640045.1 Candidatus Thiomargarita nelsonii
GAGACATGGTGCTAAAGCCACGCCTTTGTCCTAATCAATTTTGTGATTGTCATATCGGTTATGTACATCTCAATGAGTTAGGACTTTATGAGGTATTTGGAGAGGGACTTTTGGAACGTCAATTGAGGTGCAAGGTACGCCTTGCACTCCTGAAAAAAAATCATGATTCTTAGGAGTGCAAGGCGTACCTTGCATCTAGGACACCTACAAGAACTTATGAGATGCTCAAGTTTTTGATCGCGGTGGTGAGTACAGCGAATGCTCAACAACGAATAAAATCTTCAAAATAGCAAGAAGAGGAGTTTATAAAATATATATTATTGAATATTAAAGGTTTTTATTCTTTGTTGAGCATTAGTTGTACTCACCATCATGACAAAAAACGTCGAATTAAGAGTGATATACTAGCCTAGCGATTATCATATATATCTTGTCAGATATATAAGCTATAGTATTTCAGAAAAATGTTACGCTCTAAAGACCTCAGAGGTTTTGGATACGAAGTGGCGGGACGCCCAACCTCTGAGGTCT
>LUTY01002360.1 GCA_001640045.1 Candidatus Thiomargarita nelsonii
GCTGAGGATACGCCAAAAGATTTAATTTGTCAGGTTTTACCGGATATTTTAGTCAAAGGGGGCGATTATCAAGTTGATCAGGTGGTGGGTCATGAATGTGTGTTGGCACATGGTGGACAAGTTTTGACTTTGGATTATTTAGAGGGTTGTTCTACTACTGAGATTATTGCTAATGGTTTGGATTCCCATTTTTGAATATGAGACCAGTATTTAGGAGTCCAAAATTTATTTTGGGCGAAAACTAAATGCAACTGGGCATTTACTTGATCATCAAATAAAATGTGTTGTATAATTCGTTGGTCGTTTTATATGGTGAGGCGGTTCGCCAATGTAGGCGATTGAAATTCCTAAGATAAAAGCCATATTATACAGGGAAGCCAAGGTTTACGCCAATGCTTCGCCAAAAGGTTTCACTGGTGAACGCCAGTGCAGGCGATTGAAACAACTTGTCAATAACTTCGCACAGCTTGAGGAACTTGGCTGGTTTCACCAGTTCACGCCGAGGCAGGCGATTGAAACCCAGTCTATCGGGGGCAGAAGGGAAAAGGGCGCTTGAAACGTCTTAAAAGTCTCACAGAGTCACGCCAATGCAGGCGATTAAACAAAAAAAGTCCCAAGGCTTCATAGCTTTGGGGCTTTTTTTTTTTTGGCTATTTTTTTCAGTTATCATTCTTAGCTCGACGCTTAAACAAACGGCGATCACCGTTTGTTTAAGTTTTATTGATAACTGTTCACTGATAACTGCTTTGGAGTGATGCTATTATAAATATAATTTATTATTTAATTTAAATAATTAGTTAAACAGATGTAAAAAAAATAATTATTTATAATCAATAATTTATTTAATTTGAAAGGATGACTCAAAAATGAATCCGTTTTGCAATTTGTTTTTGATTATGTTTATAATGTGCGCTGTGTCAATTTATCGCTGAAGAAAGCAATTTTTCAGGTATAAAAGCAGTCCAAGATTTATCTTGTGACTAGGTACTTAAATCGGCCTGATGTTGTAAAAACATCACGCAAGTCTCACTGGTGACCGCCGAGGCAGGCGATTGAAACTTTTCGGTTTCTGTCAAGGTCCGAATCTCGCCAAGGCAGGCGATTGAAACCACGTAAAAGCTGCCCAGACACTCCCATCACATCAGATATCACCAGCTCACGCCGAGGCAGGCGATTGAAACAAACAAACTTTTTCTGACCACAAAAAAAAGCCCTAAGGCTATGAAGCGAATCTTTTTGAAGAAGGATAGGAAACCGGTGGTTTCAGCAACGGTTTTAAATAGAAATTTACCCTTTTTGAGGCGTGTTAGAGTGCGAGTGCCTTTGCCCACCGAGAAGCCTTTAGCATAAACTTTATATTCGGCAGTAAAGGGGGGAGGAAAATCGTTGGCATATATGCCATTGTTGCTTAGCAACAGGAATAGGGCGACAAATAAAGCTTTCATAAGCATTCCTTAGTGTGATAATCCAAAATTCGACGCAGAGCGTCGAGGTAGGCATTCCCACGCTCTGCGTGGGAACGAGAAAATATTTTGCATATAACTGATAACTGATAACTGATGAATTTTGATATTCCCGATTTTCAATCTATTCATGTCTTAATTATAGGTGATGTCATGCTAGATCGTTATTGGCAGGGAATCACCTCTCGTATTTCTCCCGAAGCACCTGTGCCCGTCGTTCATATCAAGCAACAAAAAGAATGTCCCGGGGGGGCTGGTAATGTTGCTTTAAATATTAGGGCACTTGGGGGACAAGTTACTCTTATGGGGGTGACGGGTGCCGATGAGGCCGCTGATACTCTCCTTTGTCAATTGAAGGAAAAGGGCATCGTTTGTGACTTTATTCAGTTAGCCAAGGTGCCCACCATTACTAAATTACGAATCCTCAGTCGTCATCAACAGTTAATACGTCTCGATTTTGAGGATGGTTTTAGTCAATTAGATACTGTGTCCTTGCAAACTCAAATACAATGTGTTCTTAATAGTGTTGATGCCGTTATTTTTTCTGATTATGGTAAAGGGACTTTAGCTGATGTTCATTCTCTCATTGGTGCTGCTCGTGCTGCTAATAAGCCCGTTTTAGTCGATCCCAAGGGTCATGATTTTAGCAAATATCAAGGTGCAACTGTTATTACGCCTAATCTGGCCGAGTTTGAAGCCATCGTTGGTCGTTGTGCCAGTCAAACGCAATTAGTTGAAAAAGGTCAGGTTTTGCGCGAACAGTTAGGTTTAGAGGCCTTATTGATTACTCGCAGCGAACAGGGTATGACTTTGTTGCGGCAAGGTGAGCCAGCGTTACATTTACCCGCTCATGCACATGAAGTGTATGATGTCACGGGTGCGGGTGATACTGTTATTGCGCTCTTGGGTGCTTGTTTAGCCACTGGTCAAGATTGGACGAGTGCCACAGCTTTGGCTAATCTCGCAGCCGGCATCGCGGTGACTAAGCTGGGTGCCACGACTATCAGTGTGTTAGAGCTTGAACATGCTTTACATAAGCATACTGGTAAAGGGGTGCATGATGCGAGTAGTCTCAAAGTGGCAGTTAAAGCAGCACAAGCTAATGGCGAGACGGTGGTCATGACTAATGGCTGTTTTGATATTTTACATGCTGGACATGTCCAATATTTGACACAGGCTCGACAATTGGGTGATCGTTTGGTTGTTGCCATTAATGATGATGATTCTGTACGCCGTTTAAAGGGTAATAATCGTCCAATCAATCGTTTAGAGCAACGCTTGCTCGTTTTAAAGGCGCTTGAATGTGTTGATTGGGTGGTGCCCTTTGCTGAGGATACGCCAAAAGATTTAATTTGTCAGGTTTTACCGGATATTTTAGTCAA
>LUTY01002352.1 GCA_001640045.1 Candidatus Thiomargarita nelsonii
TCTGTCAGCGAGGTGCGTATTGAAAGACCGGCACGTAACGCACGGATTATTATTCATACCGCTCGCCCTGGTATCGTCATTGGCAAAAAAGGTGAAGAAATTGACAAATTGCGAAAAGAAGTCTCTTCTATGATGGGTATTCCCGTACACATCAGCGTAGAAGAAATTCGCAAACCTGAAATAGATGCCTACCTCGTTGCGGCCAATGTTGCTCAGCAACTACAACGTCGCATCATGTTTAGACGTGCCATGAAACGCGCCGTAGGAAACGCCATGCGCTTAGGCGCACATGGTATTCGTATCAACGTCAGCGGTCGCTTAAATGGTGCCGATATTGCACGTTGTGAATGGTATCGTGAAGGACGTGTGCCTTTGCACACTTTACGTGCAAATATTGATTATGGATTGGCAGAAGCCAACACGACTTATGGTGTCATAGGTGTCAAAGTCTGGATTTTTAAGGGCGAAATTCTCGGAAAACAGTAAAGAGCTATGGGGTTGCGAAACCCCTGCAGGCTCATAAGTGAATAA
>LUTY01002353.1 GCA_001640045.1 Candidatus Thiomargarita nelsonii
AAGATAATGTGTGGTTAGATGAAAATGATTGGCTACATTTGAAGATAACTCACCGGGATGGCAAATGGTATAGTGCTGAAGTATTTACCGAACAATCCTTGGGATATGGTAAATATACATTTTATGTGGTTGGCAAACTTGACCAATTGAATGAGAACGCCATACTTGGGCTATTTAACTATGAGGACCATTCCCGTGAAATAGACATAGAATTTTCACGGTGGGGTGAGCCATTAAATGATAATTCACAATATGTGATACAACCTTATACGGTGGATGGAAATACTTATAAATTCAATACGATAACCGAAGGAACTCACACAACACATTGGTTTGATTGGAATCCTAACCGGATATTTTTTCAAAGTATTCACGGTCATAGTTTGTCACTCGCCACCCCAAATCATCTCATTGATTCATGGACATATACCGGCAATCATATTCCTACCCAAGGCAATGAAAAGACACATATTAACTTATGGCTCTTGAGAGGTACGCCACCTTCAGATGGAAAGGAAATTGAAATTATC
>LUTY01002354.1 GCA_001640045.1 Candidatus Thiomargarita nelsonii
GATCAGATCTCAGAGGTTTTCAAAACCTCTGAGGTCTTTACAAAGGAAAAAAGTGATCCTACGCTTGCTATCCCTGCTCAAGCAACATAAAAGAGCACGGTAAAATAATGGGCGATGCTACCCGCCAGAACAAACAGATGCCAGATACCATGGAAATGACGCACCCGCTCATCCAATACGTAAAAAACTACGCCAACGGTATAAAATACTCCGCCCAACAGGAGCCAGGCGAAGCCCGCCAGAGGCAATGCTCGCAACAAGGGGTTGAGCGCTATCAAGATGAGCCAGCCCATAATTAGATAAATAATTACTGGCAGGATTCGTTGCCCCTTTTGGGGTAACGAGTCCAACACAATCCCCAGGACCGCCAGCCCCCAGATAACGCCAAATATTGACCAGCCCCAGACACCGCGAAGGGTGACCAGCGTGAAAGGAGTATAGGTACCAGCAATCAGGAGATAGATCGCGTGGTGGTCAAGTTTGCGAAAAACCTTTTTCGCCTTCCCACGCCAGCTGTGATAAAGCGTTGA
>LUTY01002355.1 GCA_001640045.1 Candidatus Thiomargarita nelsonii
ACGGTCTCATCGGCCTTAGTAAGCCGGCTTGCATAATTGCAAGCCGTAGTTTTGTGCAGACGCTACCTAAAGTCGATAAGGCTTATGAATTGGTTATTCCATTGGTTGTGGGGCCACGTTTTCAACCTCCTCAGGCTGATGATAAACCAACTACCCAATTTGGTAAGTGGGAACTCGAAGCTTTACCGTCTTATCCACCTGTTAAAGGCATTCCTAAGAGCATTGAGGCAGAACGGGTTGCTATTCAAATTCGTCTGAATGGTGGCATGCCGATTCAACAAGTTTCTAGCCAAACCCATCAAATCGATGCACAAATTTCTGGCGACAACCAACGCATTATCCGTCTTGCCAAAAATCGTGTCATTGATAATCGGGATTTTGTCTTGCGTTACACTTTGAACGGTGAGTCTCATCAGGCAGGTTTGTTAGCCTATTATCAAAGTGAACAGCAAGGTTTTTTTAGTTTGTTGATTGAACCGCCTGCCATTCCTCAACCTGACCAAATTACTCCGCGTGAAATGGTATTTGTT
>LUTY01002356.1 GCA_001640045.1 Candidatus Thiomargarita nelsonii
TATTACCCACTATTCACCATTGCACCAGTCACTCTTGCCAGAAATGCTCGATGCCTTAGCAAAGAGAATTTCGGTCGATCTACGAGATTTGATAGAAACTTCTAATATTTGGGTGCATGGACACATTCATAAAAAACAAGATTATTTTTGTGGAAAAACCCGAATTGTTTGCAATCCGCGTGGCTATAGTCGAGCCGAGGTTTAACCCTAGCTGCATAGTTGAAGTTTGATGATAGGTTCCAGGGAAAATTAAACAGACGCAAACAAAATTTTTCCATAAATTTTCTTGCAAACTTTCCATTTTTGAACTACATTTAAAGTGTGGTTTGTAAAACGATATAGTCCCCCAGAAAAGTTTTGTGTTTTGTGCCACAGAAAAACCTTCAAAGTTTGCGAAACATCGAAGAGTTGGCACAGAACTTTTCTGGACAGCTATATCACTTCACCAAGAGGAAAAATCATGGCTAAAAAAGTTATGTCAATCTTTTTTTTCATTTTTCTGTTAAATTTTTCGATGGGTGTTTTTGCC
>LUTY01002357.1 GCA_001640045.1 Candidatus Thiomargarita nelsonii
TATTATTATTTGGGAGTTGCCTTATTTCCGATAATGTCTATGAATCCAGTCCAAGATAAATCTTGGACTCCTTTTATACAAATATTTATGTTTAATGACTTGACATATTTATAAGCTCATGTCTATTATTGATGCGTGCATGTCACATATTTTATGCTTATTTCTGAAAACCTACTAAATTCATGGAGTAGTACATGAAAAAGAAAATAACACTCTTGAGTGTCTTGGTAATGCTGTTGGGATTGTTCACGACCAGTATCGCAAGTGCAGGTCCTTTCTATAGGATAGCCTATCGGGCTGCTCATGGATTGGCACAAAGTGCTTGGAACAGTCTTGGTCAGGACTGCACGAGGACAAGTATATTTGTTCAAATCGTCGGAGATGGTGTGGATGATGCAGTAAACGATATTGGGACAAAGTATAGGGGACGATCTGCTGAAGATTTTGGTCATGGGTACATTGATGGACTAATGGATGTTTTGGATAAAGTGGTCGATAGGTGCGTGAATCAGTGTCAGATGCTCGGTAC
>LUTY01002358.1 GCA_001640045.1 Candidatus Thiomargarita nelsonii
GGACTTTTTGGAATCAAGAGCCTCAAAGCATGGGGTAAGACTTTATAAAGTCAATCAAGCGTTTACATCTGTGATAGGTAGAGTCAAGTATGCCAGTCGATATGGATTGACGGTACATCATGCCGCCGCGTTAGTTATAGCACGGCGGTTATGTAGGTTTTCTGAACGTGCTCCGTTTAGTTGTAGGAATGAGGTTCTTGTTCCGAACAACAAGGGGGGCCATGTCACCTTCCCTCTACCCGTGAGGAATCGAGGGAAGCATGTATGGTCATTCTGGCGGCGTGCGTCCAGAAAAATAAAATCAGTGGTGTATGTAACACAGGTGGTGCGACCCGTTTGGCCTAATCTAAGGAATATCCTTAGCAAATAAAGCTTAAGTAGAAACTTATGTTATGGTGCGGTAAGCCGCAAGGCATTTACCGTCAAGCGTGGTAATTGGCTTGAAAGCAATGGCCGGCCCTTGGAAACTAACAAGCAAAATTGAGCAAAAATTTAAATCTGACAGATTTCATCAGGCTTGTTTATTATG
>LUTY01002359.1 GCA_001640045.1 Candidatus Thiomargarita nelsonii
TCTCCTTGTGAAACAATTACACGCCTTTTGGTTATCACTACTCAATAGTGCCCGCGATCTTGCCCCCATTGTTGCAGTGATTGCATTTTTCCAACTAATTATATTACAGCAACCTATTCCCAACCTAGACAATCTCTTAGGGGGCACCTTTTTAGTGATATTGGGATTGAGTTTATTCGTCTATGGACTAGAAATAGCACTCTTTCCCTTGGGAGAAAATATGGCTTTTGCCTTTGCACGCAAAGGCAATATATGGTGGCTACTGATTTTTGCATTTGCATTAGGATTTGGTACCACCGTCGCAGAGCCAGCCCTGATCGCGGTGGCAGATGAAGCTGCTCAAGTGGCAGCCGTCGGCGGCATTATTGCGAAAAGCGAGGAAGCTCAACAAATCTATGCCAATGGTTTACGCATGACGGTGGCGTTATCGGTAGGCATTGCTATTGTCATAGGCGTTTTTCGTATCATCAAAGCAGTGAATTTTCGTTACAACAAGATGGAAATTATTTTATGATGACAACCCTTGAT
>LUTY01002361.1 GCA_001640045.1 Candidatus Thiomargarita nelsonii
CAAGGCTTCCCGCACCAGGGTCACATGGATTTTGTCGATAACCGCATCGATCAAGCGACCGGCACAATGCAGGCGCGGGCAGTTTTTCCGAACCCAGACCACATACTGGTGCCAGGCATGTTTGCCCAGATCCAACTGCTCGGCGAAGGCCCCTATGAGGCCCTGATGATTCCGGATGAGGCAATCGGTGCCGATATGGCGCAACGGTTCGTATTCGTGATTGACGAGAATAACGTGCATCAGCGCCGGCCAGTCGTACTTGGGCGCGTGGTTGACGGTTTACGCATTATCCGCAAGGGCCTGAACCGGAACGATCGTGTTGTCATCAAGGGGATTCAGCGCGTGCGTCCCGGCTCACCCGTTAATCCGCAGCCGGCTGACCTTGCAGAAACACCGCCCGCTGGTAAGGGAGACTCGCAGTCAACAACCCCTAAGCCCTTCGGGACTTAGAGGCTTGAAATCTTTGTATCGATAGCCCAGTTGACCAGGCTAGGTGTTTACTCACCCCGTTAGGGACGAATATATAGG
>LUTY01002362.1 GCA_001640045.1 Candidatus Thiomargarita nelsonii
GCCTAAGTAGGTTGCGGCTCGTACCTTGTTGCGGGGCGGATTTTGCAACAATTTATTTCTCATAAAATCAAGCACAGCATTTTCGTTCCTAGCAATAAAAGCCTCCGCCGCAGCATATTGAACATCGACATCAGGATCATCCGTCATCATGGCGGCAATCATTTCAGAGACTTTGGAGCTTACCGTCTTGAATAAGAGACTTCTGGCATATTCATAGCCAAGCGCATTATCCGGGGCATCCTTAAATTTAAAGCCCTCCAGAAATTTCAACTGGTAATACTGATCAGGCGCTAATGGCTCGGCAATCTTCAATACCACCGAAGTAAAGCGTTTTTTTGGAGCGCGTTTATATTCCTTGATAGTATAAGGAATAACCGTTTTTTTAGGACCATATAATTGAATTTTTGAAGTAATCATCCCTTTAGCAACCGGAGCCAAAAAATGCAAAGCAATATCGGTACGCCTTGATACGTCTTGTGCGCCCATTGCGGGTTTTGAAAATGCCAATACCGGTTTGCCAGACTCTCC
>LUTY01002363.1 GCA_001640045.1 Candidatus Thiomargarita nelsonii
GCAATATCTGTCCATTTTATTTGCTGATTTTTGGATAGGTGGACTTTAGCATGTTTACCTAGCACTTTTTTAAAATCAATCGCTTTGATTTCTCCCGTTCCTGGGCGCTTTACCCAGATATTTTCGTCTGAAAAAATATCGCCTGCCATTATATCTCTGGTAGCAACCACACAGGCATAAGCAAATTCAATACAGGGTTGCTCATCCGCCAATATTTCCTTGCTACCACCCAAGGCATGAAAAATCTGGCGACTGCCTTCAATTAAATCCTTTAATTCTGCTGGCGTCATCTCGTCCTGCTTTGCTCCGCGTGGGAACGAGAATTTTTTATAACTGATAACTGATAACTAAAAAAAAAATGCTTAATTTGCTAAATTTAGATCGACAGGATCTCACCTCATTCTTTATCAAACTAGGAGAAAAACCGTTTCATGCCACGCAAGTCATGAAATGGATTCATCAACAAAGTGTCCTTGATTTCGACGCAATGACTAATTTGAGCAAAGCATTGCGACAGCGCTTAAAAGA
>LUTY01002364.1 GCA_001640045.1 Candidatus Thiomargarita nelsonii
AGTTTACGAATCTCTTTGGCAACCTGATCTGCCAGTTCCCGGGTAGGACAAAGTATCAGTGATTGCACGCGAAAGCGCTTTACATTGAGCTTTTCCAGCAGTCCCAGACCGAACGCTGCGGTTTTTCCCGATCCTGTTTTGCCCTGAGCAATGACATCTTTGCCATCGAGAATGTAGGGCAGACTTTGCGCCTGTATGGGCGTCATGGCCTGATAACCAAGGGAAAAAATATTCTTAAGCAGGGTAGGATGTAGCTTAAGGGATGAAAATGCGATTTGGCTCAAGGTGATTGTCCTGTGTTGGTGCTGTATTTGTGTAGGTCAACAAAAAAAAAGGGCAAGACCTCCAAGGCCCCGCCCTTTCACAAAGTATGGCCTGCATTTCATTGCAAGCCAGATCGCCAACAATTTAGACAACTACGATATTCTCTGCCTGGGGACCTTTTGGGCCTTGAGTAACAGTGAATTCGACCTTCTGGCCTTCAACCAAGGTTTTGAAACCCGAGCCAGAGATAGCGCTAAAATGGG
>LUTY01002365.1 GCA_001640045.1 Candidatus Thiomargarita nelsonii
GAGCCACATAATGCGTTTGTCAAATGTTTCGCTAGTCATCGCCAAGAGAAAGAAAAAGCGTTTGATTTGTTGGAACAGAGTGGTTTATTAAAATCGTTGCCAAACAAGTCAAGATGGTTCATCACTGGACTCAAGGGGTTTTGGTTTACTCTTGAAGGAGATGAGATTATGGATATTGAAATGACTGCTGAACAAATTGCTGATCTGGGTAAAAGGTGGGGCAATGCGTATCTTTCTAGCTTACCAGTAGAGGAGCTGTTAGATAATTATGATCGGCAAAAAATTTTGGCTCAGTTTAAGCCGCAAGAGATTTTATCTCAGTTCTAGCCGCAAGAAATATTAGCGGGGCTTAAACCACAACAACTTGAGGAACTTGAAGATTACTTTGAAAAGCGCAAGCAAAAAAGGGAAAACTGAGGTACGCTTGAGTTTATCACTCGATGTTCAAGTTTTTTGCTCTTGACATCAAAGGCACTTGCAGTCCAAAGCTTTAGCTTTGGACTCCAACAACAGTATCAGTTAACCCC
>LUTY01002366.1 GCA_001640045.1 Candidatus Thiomargarita nelsonii
CTGATAATACCTTAAAGATCATCGAGCAATATGCCGCACAGGATCGGCGTATTCGTCTCGTACAGATTGATCATGTTGGTACTAGCGCGGCTAAAAATGCTGGAGTAGAGGTTGCCAAATCTGATTGGATTGCCATGATGGATGCTGATGATATTTCTCTGCCCCAACGCCTTGAAAAACAAGTTCAAGCGGCACAAAAGTCTCCCACTGTGGTCGTATGGGGAACTTATGCTCATAAGAGCTAGTGCTTGATTTGCCTGAGACTCTATATTTATATCGTTTTCATGGGAGTAGTATCAGTATTAATAATAGTTTGCGCCAAAAGCTCTTGAATAAGTATATAATACAACGCCGTCAAGCTAGGTTAAGCGGAGCTGAGGTGTTGAGTCTTGAAGCTTTTTTCCAACAATGCATAACAAAGCAACAATTAACCCATTTTTTAATGACATGATTAGATATCCTTGGGATTTAGTTGTTTCGGGAATGGAGCGGAGCGGATTTCCCGAAACAAAACTTCAAAATCAATA
>LUTY01002367.1 GCA_001640045.1 Candidatus Thiomargarita nelsonii
ATGAGCGATTGTAAAAACATCCCATAATCAAGAAAAGAGCCTGTCATCATAATGGGCTCCATAAAGAAAAACAACATGACGGGTGCATCAAAAGCCCTATAATTAGCCGCCCATTGGTTTATCTGTTTTTCTTTATCTTGTCGGGCTATTTCGAGTGTTGTGTAAAGTTGAAGCCCGCAAGCTTTACGTCGTCCTTTGTAAGGTTCTTTCCATTTTTGAGGGTAATATTGGTAATCCATTTTTCCCTTGATGCCGCTTCTAAAAGCATTTTCAAGAGATTCTGTCACTTGGCGTTTTTTGTTGCCAGTCACTACAGCAACTTGCCAGGGTTGAGTGTTTACTCCAGAAGGGGCAAATCTAGCCACATTCAAAATGCGCTGAATTTTTTCAACACTCACAGCTTTGTCAAGAAAAGCACGAGTGGATTTACGCATTCTTAGTGCGTCTGCAACTTTCATAAGCGATACCTATTCTTTAGCGGCAGGCGATTTATCGCCCGAGCATATCAATTTATTTAAGCTCATAA
>LUTY01002376.1 GCA_001640045.1 Candidatus Thiomargarita nelsonii
AGCGAGAAATTCATCCTTGAGGCGGGCGGCGCGGGCGAGTTCCGCATTGGCTGTGGTTAATTCAGCGGTGCGCTCTTTAACGCGCAGGGCTAATGAGGCACGTTCTTCATACAATGCCTCTAATGCCTGTATTCGCTCCAATTCTGCCGAAGCGCGTGCGGCACAAATCTGCAACATTGACTCAACCCGTTTTTGATGATTGATTGGCTTATCATCCATAATCGCCATTAAACCCATCACCTTTCCATTGGCATTAAAAAGTGGTGTGCTAACACAACTCTCAATGCCCATTTTGTTCAACAGCGGATCATTGGGAAAATATTGCTGAACGCCTTGAGAATAAGAACAACAGGGCATATCACCCGTGATACTCTTTTGATAGGGCGTATTGTGTAAATCATATTCAAAATTATCAATCAACTGATTGTCAGCGATCATAAAAAGTGTTTTGAGTGTCTCATTCTCCTCTTCTGCTTGTTTTTGTGCTGTGATATCCAACTGAATGCCCACAAAATGCGTCAAGTTGCCAGCCGCATCGTGAATGGGAGAAATGTTCAATTGGTTCCAAAATAAACTGCCATCTTTGCGATAATTACGTAAAACCACATGACAATTTTTGCCTTCTCGAACTGCCGTTCGCACTTCATTTAAGGCGGGCTGCTCACGATCGCCTTCGTGGAGAAAGCGACTATTTCGACCTATCAGTTCGGCGGACGTATAGCCTGTTATCCGCTCAAAGGCAGGATTGACATAAATTAATGGCATGTCAGGATCGATTGCATCAGCAATTGTAATGCCGTCATAAGTTTCTGTGATAGCCATTTTGTACAACAGCAAATTTTGGCTTGTCATTTCCAGTTGTGTGGTACGTTGTTTGGCATGTTGTTCCTGTTCGAGGTTGAATTTATGGATTTCAGCGACTAAGGGATGAAAAAAGTACACGCCTTCAAGTACTAAGACAATGAGAATGAGTGTGACTATCACAAAAACAATAACTTTCACTTGAGTCATTCGGCTCAAGGCTTCTGCTTCATATTGAGACACAATCGCATCCATTTGCTGCACAAAGGCTGGTTGTTGTGTGACAATCTGTTCCACAATCTTTGAGAGATTGACAGCTTGCTGAGCCAATAAATTGTGAGCGGCGGATTTCATCGCTTGATAATGCGGATGTAAATCAGTAAATAGACGTGTCACCGTCGCACTGTTATTGCCCGCCCGCAGCCCCTGATGGGATTGTTCCCATAAAGTCAGCACCTGACGAAATTTATCAACATATTGAAGCCGTTGATTGGTGTCAGTAGACAATTGAATAATCAGTGCCGTTTTGCTCAAGTTTTCACTGAGCATCCGCTGTCGCCCTGCAATATTGATGAGCTGTGCGTCGCTGGATTGCTGATAGAGTGCCCATTGGATTATAAAAAATCCGGCAATAGTCAATAAGGCAATAAGACTCAGGGCTAAAATATAATATTTTGAAAGACGACTAAATGGGGAGGAAGTTATAGTGGAAGGATTCATTTTCTTGTTCTCCTATTAAGCTACTTGCTTTGATGATAAGTGCTTAAGTCGAAATAAACAAGTATTTTTGATAATTCAATGAGTTAAAATATGGCAATCTGGATCAATTTTGGTGGGTTTCGCTGATTTCTCAGGAGTGCAAGGCGTACCTTGCACATCTTTTTACAACAACGCCTCAATAGCCGCTATCAACTTTTTAAAACTCACTGGTTTACTCAAATAATCATTCACGCCCGCCTCCAAACAACGCTCCCTATCACCGGGCATCGCTAAAGCCGTTAATGCAATAATCGGTGTCGCAGCAATTCGAGGATCTGCCCGAATCCGACGAGTCGCCTCCAGTCCATCCAGATGCGGCATTTGCATATCCATCAAAATAATATCTGGATTTTCTTCTATTGCTTTTTCAATCGCTTGTACACCATCCAGTGCCATAATGACTTGATAACCCTTGGCTTCTAGGTAATCAGACAGCGTATTCAAGATGGTTAAATTATCATCCACTAATAAAATCCGTGCCGCTGAGCTTGCTACTTCGACAGGGCGTCTCAAAAGCGCGTCAGCAGTGGGCAAGGTGTCCATAACCGCTTCTTGCCAAGGCAAAGAGACAATAAAGCGGCTGCCTTTGCCAAGCTCACTTTCAACGGAGATACTGCCACCGTGCATTTCTGTTAAACGATAAACCAGGGATAAACCCAAGCCAGTGCCCTCATGGGCTCGATTCAAGCCGCCATCCAGTTGCACAAAGGGCTTGAAAAGGTACGCTATATCTTTTTCTGCTATACCTATCCCCGTATCTGAGACGATAAATTCAACCATACCTTGCTCGGCATTACCACGGACTTCTAAATTAATCTTGCCCCCTTTGGGAGTAAACTTGACGGCATTACTCAATAAATTGATCAGAATTTGCTTGATATAGCGTTTATCCGCCCGAATAATTGTCACCTCACTGTCATAGTTTTCCGAAATTTTAATGCGTTTTTTCAAAGCCAACTGCCTAATAAGGCGTAGACAGGCGTTGCAAATTCCCTCTGTGGAAACGGGGATAATTTCTAACTTTATTTGAGCCGCTTCGATTTTGGCGAGATCAAGAATATCGTTAATCAGAGACAACAAATGACGACCACTTTCCTCAATGGTGCGGATAGATTTGGTTTGTTGTGGATTGAGAAAGCCATAAATGCCCTCTTGCAGTATTTCAGACAAGCCCAAAATACCATTAAGCGGCGTGCGTAATTCGTGGCTCATGTTAGCGAGAAATTCATCCTTGAGGCGGGCGGCGCGGGCGAGTTCCGCATTGGCTGTGG
>LUTY01002368.1 GCA_001640045.1 Candidatus Thiomargarita nelsonii
GCTTGACTATCACCCCTAGAAATCGCCTTGGCAAGTTGAGCGAGATTGTCGTTAAAATGCTCTAACACCTTGAGAAGAGCATCCCGATTGGCAACACAAATATCATGCCACATACGCGGATCACTTGAAGCAATACGGGTAAAATCCCGAAATCCCCCAGCGGCAAATCCAAAGATTTCAGTCCGATCATCCATTGTTGCTAAAGTGTCTACCAGGCTATACGCTAATAAATGTGGCAAATGGCTGGTAGCCGCTAAGACATCATCATGATGTTCTACTGACATGTTAACCACATTCGCCCCCGTTTTTTCCCACATTTGTGTCACCAACGATGCTGCTTGTGAATCCGTTTCCACTAATGGAGTGAGTATCACGCGACGGTTTTCAAACAACTCTGCAAATGAAGCGGCTACCCCACTTTTTTCTGTGCCAGCAATAGGATGTCCGGGGACAAAACGGGGAAAATGTTGAGCTAAATGTTGCCGAGCATCGGCAACGACAGTGGCTTTGGCACTACCCGCATCAG
>LUTY01002369.1 GCA_001640045.1 Candidatus Thiomargarita nelsonii
ATCCCTACTTATTTTGGTTGAGTGTTGGTGCTCCAACTATGACCAAGGCAATCAGTGTAAATATTATTGCACCATTGGCATTTATTTGTAGTTTCTATACCTTATTGGTGGGCTCAAAGATTCTACTTGCCATATTGGTTGGAAAATCAAAATCTTTTTTGTGTGGCAATGTATACATATATACAATGCGTTTCCTTGGATTGGCATTAGTCGTTTTAGCGTTTTCTCTTTTTTACGACGGTTTAAAGCTATTGGAAATAATAGAGAACTAACTCACCATTGAACCGGATGCGGGTAACGCAGGGCTTGCGGCATCTTCCATTGTATATAGGGTTTGTGGAGCACCTTTTCTTTGTGAGCCCCTTGAAAGCAGTACGTAGATGTTTGACAAGTTCTGAAAGTTCTGATGTTACGCACTCCCGTTCCCACCTCATAACACTTGAAATTAGATTATCGCAAAGAGCCGTCAAAACAGCGGCAAATTCTTTCCAAAAATAGATTTTCATCAACAATTTCCTCGTGCAAA
>LUTY01002370.1 GCA_001640045.1 Candidatus Thiomargarita nelsonii
GCATCACGGTCCTCAAAAAAATATTTGGGATTGTCATACCCTTTGGAAAGCGTAACTTAGTATTTGTTGGGGGACTGATCTTAGTTCAAGGCGTGATCCAGGTGATTGGCATTTTCTCTATTCTGCCATTTCTGGCACTGGCTGCTAATCCCGAACAAGCATTGGAATCTCAACTGGCTCAACGAATTCAAGAAATGATGCCCTTTCTTAACGAAGGGAACCTTATTTTATATACTGGAATTGCAACATTAATTCTTCTTTTGGGCTCAGGTGTAGTTAATTTGTTGACCGACTACCAAAGGGCGCGTTATGCTCAGTTTACGGCTCAACGCATTGCAGTTCGATTGTTACGCAATTATGCCTACTCCCCCTACGAATTCCATTTGCTAACAAACTCAGCCGCGTTGATGAAAAAACTACATAACGATGTCATTCTTTTTATGAGTGGAGTACTTTTGCCCAGCTTGGAAGCCAAAGCTGAAAATAGGCAAGACAGACGACAAAATGAAGGTCATGTGGATGTTTT
>LUTY01002371.1 GCA_001640045.1 Candidatus Thiomargarita nelsonii
GATCTCACCTCTCGCTTCCGCATAAATGATAGGTTGGTCTTCGCCAGGCACAACACCTACGTCATTTTCAGCTAATGGGCTAATAACAACCGTTTCTAGCTTTTCTAGCACTTCGCGCAAAGGGGCACGCGCATCTTCTGCAATCAGCCGTTGCCCTTTTTTCTTCAATTTAGCAACCAGTCCTTCACGCAAACCGGAAATACCACCGTCTTGCAGATAGTAATGAAGCGCCTCAAGTAAACGTTCGTCTTTTTGATAAGTACGTTAAAAACGTCCCGCCAGAAAAAGTGGCGCAAGAAGAAGTGGCGTTTTTAAAAGAAGTATTTAGCTTGGTTTCATTGGCAGAGGCTATACACGCTGGAATATGAAACAAGCGCAGGACAGTTTGCTGATTTGCTCAAAGTCTGCGAGGATGAAGTGTTAGACAGGGTATTAAGGGACGAGTTTTGGACACACTTAGTGGATGACGCGCCAATTTGGCTTTGAGGATGTGAAATACAGCCAGTGTAACGTTATCCCCCGCAA
>LUTY01002372.1 GCA_001640045.1 Candidatus Thiomargarita nelsonii
TGACCTCTTGATGGACTTTTTCTAATTGTTCAGGGATTGACGTCACAAAATCTAGCAAGTGATCCAATTGGCAATTTAATAATTCTGTCCAAGCCGGAAAGGGCGTTAATAGTTCTGAGCGGCTTTGCCAAGCGGATTGGGCTTGTTGCAAATCTTGTAATTGTTGTGCGATTTCAGCCAATTGAGTCGATTGTTCCGCGACGGCTTGGTTAAGATTGTCTTGAGCGGTTTTGAGCGCCGTTTGGAGTTCCCGTACTTCAATAGATAAGCCTTCTCTTTGTAAAGCGGCTTGGGTTTTTTCCACTCGCTCATCTTTGCGGATTATTTCATGGAAAAAATAGAGCAGGGCTTTGCCCAAAAGATCATCTTGGCTGATAAATGCAGCTAAGGTGTCATCAACGGGCGTGAACTGCTGTATTTGTTCTAACACTCATTCGGTGATGGCGACAGTGCCTTTGTGACTGATTAAGGCGGCTAAATCTTCTTGGGTGATTTGCTTTATTTGAAAAAGCTGATCTTTGTGTT
>LUTY01002373.1 GCA_001640045.1 Candidatus Thiomargarita nelsonii
AAGGAGAAGCGATAGCGTTGATTTGGGCACGTTCAGCCATTAAAGAAAAGATGCGTTTATTGAATACTCCCGAATATATGCGCTCGGCGCGTGATAATAATTTAAAACAACAAGTGACGCAGTTAGGGTTAAATTTTTCTTTAGTCACACAATGGACTGCCTTTGTAGCAGTTTCAGAGAAAAATTATAATCCCAATCCCGCGTACACGCCCAGTCGTGATATACCACTGCCCATGGTAAAAGGTGTGAACAAACAGGCTTATGGAAACCAAAGGAGAGCAGCGCCGGGGAATTTTACTGGCGCAGTGGTTCCTGAACCGGCAATGCTGTTTGGCTTATTTTTGGTTATGATGATTTTAGGGTGGTTTTTGATGAGGCGGAGTCAACGAAATTAGGGGTTTGTTAAACTCTTAGTTCGACGTTTTTGGCGCAGTGGTGAGTACAACTAATGCTCAACAACGACCGACCACCGCCCCTCCGATACATTTCGGATTATTCGTTTTAGCGAATCGGCGACAGAATTTT
>LUTY01002374.1 GCA_001640045.1 Candidatus Thiomargarita nelsonii
ATAGCGGCGAGTTGGATAACACTCACTTTTGAGTCAGTAATTTCCAAATTGTTTTTATTGAGCAAGGCGGCTAAGTCTCCCATGACCCAATTAGCACAAAGTTTCGCTTCGCTGTTTGAGAGTTTGACAATTTCTTCAAAGTAATCAGCGAGTTCACGACTGCTTGTCAATACACTCGCATCGTATAGAGATAGCCCATATTGTTGTATAAAGCGTTGTTTTTTATCATCGGGCAATTCGGGTAATTCGGCTTTGACTTGTTCTAAAAAATCAGATTCTATCACCAGCGGTAATAAATCAGGATCAGGAAAATAGCGGTAGTCATTGGCTTCTTCCTTGGAACGCATGGGGCGCGTTTCGTTTTTATCAGCATCATAGAGGCGGGTTTCTTGTCTGACAGTGCCACCGCTTTCTAATAAATCAATTTGGCGTTCAATTTCAAAGTTGATGGCACGCTCAACAAAGCGAAATGAGTTAAGATTTTTTAACTCAGCGCGAGTGCCAAATTCTTTTTGCCCTTGGGG
>LUTY01002375.1 GCA_001640045.1 Candidatus Thiomargarita nelsonii
CCGACATACTGCTTTAAATCCGCCTAATCCGCGATTCAAGATTTTTAGGGCCACGTTCCTAAGCCCAAAACACTGCCACGTCCACACCCACGAATTGACGGTTTCAAAAATCGCTCTCCCTTGAGGCGACAAAATACCATAAAGGCAATATTCACCTGTGGGCAAATCATTGGGTAAGATCAAATCCAATAAGATCATAGGGCTAGCGGGTGTCCTTTGTCCACTCCATTTAGCAACAAAATTGAGGGCAGCAATTTCATTAGTGTTTGTCAGCGCAAAAAAGTTTCCATCTGGCATCACCACGGCGGCATATAAGTCATATCCCGAACTTAAATTCTCTGTCAGTTGCGCCTGAAAATGTTCTCCGGAAGTGTAGTGCTCTTTTTCCAAGGCGATTTGCACAAAAGTTTCTTCTGGCGTGCCATCTATCGTTGGACAAGCGGTTTGAGTCACATCCCAAAGTGGGTTGAGATTTTCAAGTCAAGCAAGCACTTCAGAATTAGAAGCCGTTAAGGAACGTGCAT
>LUTY01002384.1 GCA_001640045.1 Candidatus Thiomargarita nelsonii
TCTAAAATTTCACCAATCCCTAAAAAGCGGGCATCGTCAGTAAATATTTTAACCCAACCACTCGTAGGTGCTTTGGGTATTTGTATAGCCTGTCCCTCAGCATTTGTTTGGCATCGTTTTCATCAAGCGGTTTGCCAAATATTTGTTTATTACACACGATGGTCGTATCGGCACCTAATACCGGTTGTGTTGTTGACAGTGCCAAGCGTCCTGCACGGGCTTTGGCTAAAGCCAAGCGCATTACATAATCTTGAGGCATTTCATGAGGATGGGCTGTCTCATCAACGTTGACAGCAACTTTTTGATAGTTAATGTTGATTTGATCAAGTAGTTCAGCTCTCCGGGGAGAGAGAGAGGCGAGATAAATCATAAGTACCTCGTCCAAGATAAATCTGGCCGACTCCTACCAAAATATTTTTCATGCCCGATGATAAGGATGATTATTTATCAAACTCCACGCACGATACAACTGTTCAGCGACGACAATTCGTACCAGTTGATGAGGCAAAGTCAAAGCAGATAATGACCAACGTTGTTGTGCCCGTTGCAAACAGTCTGTTGATAAACCTTCTGGTCCACCAACAAGTAAAGCGACTGTATTATATTCACGCATCCAGTAGGTGAATTGTTCAGCCAATTGAATAGTATTCCATACTTGCCCTCGCTCATCAAGGGCTATGACATACGCCCCTTGTGCAATCGCCGCTAACATTTGCTCACCCTCTTGACGCTGCAAACGGGCTAAGTCCGCATTTTTGCTGCGCTTGCGTAGGGGAATTTCAATCAAATTTAAGTGGGGCAAGCGTTTGGCGTATTCATTAAATCCCGTTTTGACCCATGAGGGCATTTTTTGTCCAACGCAAATTAAGTCAATGTGCATAAGTACCTAAAAAGACCTGCGGGGTTTTGGCAACCCCACAGGTCTTTTATTTATAAATCAGTCTCTTATTCCGTGTCAGCCGGTAACGGTTTTGGTAAGCCAGCAATTTTGCTTACTTGCTTTTCGGGGCTTTGGGGGAAAAGTTGATACAGAAAGTTGTTGACATCATGGCGCACATCATGTCCCTTTTCCTTCACATGCTTGCCCAGCATATGCACCAAGTCGTTTCCCCATGGATGCTTTTGTTTTTCTTCGTAATATTCACGAGCGGCCTCCACTAAACCCCAGTGGCTCTCCGTCATGTCAATGTTTTCAGCATTGGCGAGAGCAATGGCAACGTTCTCACTCCAATCGGCTAAGTTGACCAAATAGCCTTCTTCGTCGGTTTCAATCGTTTTGCCGTTAATTTCTATAGCCATTTCAAAATCCTCATTTGAGTAGTGAGTTTATCCACGATAAAACTGTGTTAGTTTAACATAAAAAACATGGTAGAACTCAGGAGTCCACCTTCGGTCTGGGCGGTTATTTGCACTCACGCCATATATGCGCTCTAACACATCTTAAGATACTATAATCATACGCACCATTAAAAGCATCAAACACCGATTTTAAAGTGTGTTGCTCTTCGGCAGGTCGTTCTAACAGTTTGTCCTCAATATCGTGTATTTCTTCTTCTCTTAATTTAATGACTTGACGCAATTCCAGTCGCCCTTGTTCAATCGTTTGAGAGAGATGATCGTAAATGGTTGAAGGTTTAAGTATGCGTTCCGCCGCTATTTGCTCTGGGGATAATCCCCGATTAAAGGCTTCAAGTGTGATTTCTGCCGACTCAGATAATATCGTCTCATCAGTTTTGGGGGCACTTATTGTGCTTGTAGACGATGTATCTCCATATTGCGAGCCATGAGCATCCAGTACATCAATAAAAATTTGACCATAACGTTCTAATTTTCGGGCACCCACGCCTGATAATTGGGCAAATTCCGCTAAAGTATGGGGGCGTTGTAGCACCATGTCCTCTAATGTACTATCATGGAAAATCACGTAAGGGGGCACACTTTGTGCGTGTGCCAATTCCAAACGTTTAGTACGCAAGGCTTCCCAAAGAATTTGATCCGTGTTTGTAAACGTTTTTCTTAAACTACGGCTATATTTTTTCTCCTTTATTTTTGCTTTGGGCTTAATATCTTTGCGTAAATCAATACGCTGTTCACCCCGCAGTAGAGGCCATGCTTTTTCAGTGAGTTGTACACTACTGTAACCTTCTACATCAACTCTCGCAAATCCCCCAGCAATCAGTTGCCGAAAAACGGAATGCCACTCTGCCTCGCTTAATTCTTTACCAATACCAAAGGTACTCACACGTTCATGTCCAAACTGTTCTATACGTTTAGTTGTTTTACCTAATAGCACGTCAATCAAATAATGAACGCCAAATCGTTGCCCAGTACGATAAACACAAGACAGTGCTTTTTGTGCCGCTTCAGTGCCATCCCAAGTGGCTACCGGTTCTAAACAAGTATCACAATTTCCACAAGGCTCGGGATCGTTCTCACCAAAATAGGCTAATAAAGCTTGACGACGGCAAGTGGTCATTTCACAATAACCCAACATAGATTCTAATTTATGCCGCTCTATCCGTTTATGTTGTTCATCAGCCTCTGACTGCTCCATCATGCGCCGTAATAATACGGCATCTTGTAAACCATAGGCCATCCACGCATTGGCTGGCAAACCATCGCGCCCCGCCCGTCCAGTTTCCTGATAATAGGCTTCAAGACTTTTTGGTAAATCTAAATGGGCAACAAAGCGGACATTGGGTTTGTCAATCCCCATACCAAAAGCGATAGTGGCTTACCCGCCAAACAGTTTAAGCAGATTTTTACGGCTATTATGGAATTACTCAAAAACCCAAGTCCTCACGATTCATTTCAGCTCAAAGGCTAT
>LUTY01002377.1 GCA_001640045.1 Candidatus Thiomargarita nelsonii
TTTATTTTTCCAAATAACTCCGAAAAATGGTTGCAAGTCACTTCAGAATATCTTACTTTAAGTAAGTGTGCTTATTGGTATTATCCTGATGAAAAAATGGGATTAGAATATGTTAATCCCAAAAGCACAAAACGAGTAGAAATTTCTAAATCAAATTTGATTCTTATGGATTTCTTTCCTTATATATTTAATTACTTTAAATGATATGGACAACTTGAAACTTCAATATTTTACTGACTTTCTCTTGTTGATGGGTTGGACTCCGATTGCAGAAGGGAAATGGTTTCGAGAATATCAACCACCTCAACATTTGGGACTACCCGCCGATTATTTTTTAGAGTTACCTAAAGATGATTCAAAAAAAGGTTTTCGGGAATATGCTAAGGGAATCATTGGCATTTTGTCTAAAATTTACCATTGCGACGTTGAAGATTTACAGATTGTGCTAGAAAAAGGGCATAAGCTATTTTCTATGGGAATAGCAAATAAAACTGCGGCTCGCCCCTTTTTGACCAAGAATTAGT
>LUTY01002378.1 GCA_001640045.1 Candidatus Thiomargarita nelsonii
GTTTACATACTTAGCTTATTTATGGGCCTTGCTGCCACGCCACTCTTTGCAGGATGTCATCTTAAGTCGCTCAAAAAAAAGGTTCCAATCGCCTTAGTAATAGCCAACAGCCAATATCGTGGTGGAACGCTCAGACAGTCGCTTAATGATGCTAAGGCGATGAAAAAGCTTCTAACAAGTAACGGTTTTCATGTGATATTCAAGACGAATCTTAATGAAAAAGCAATGAATAAGGCGACATATCAGTTTAGTGAGTGTTTAAAAGTCACCCGAGGAGTGGGGCTCTTTTATTTCACCGGATACGGTATGCAACTCAAGGGCAGAAATTATCTTTTGCCCGTTGATGTCGATATTAGGGATAAAGCGGATGTGGAATTCGACACATTTCCCATAAGGAAACTTTTCCGTCGATTAAGCGCGGCTAAAAATCGCTTGAATATTATTATTTTAGATGCCAGCCATAAAAACCCTTACCCGATTTTTGACCGGCGTGGGTTAGCAAGAGAGTCACCCACAGGTAGCGG
>LUTY01002379.1 GCA_001640045.1 Candidatus Thiomargarita nelsonii
CAATTGACGCGAACCTTCCTCCTTGACAACGGGTAAGCGACTGATTTCTCGGACACCTAGACGCTGCAAGGCAGCACCCATCGGTTCATAAGGATAAGCTACCAGTACATCAGTCGTGGCAATCTCTGCGACTGTCCTACCAGAGAGTTCCCCCGCCGCTATTGCTGCGTCTAAATCCTTGATACTGACCACCCCTGCGAGTTCTCCAGCCTCATCTACCACTGGAAAACCATGCCGATGACTTTGGTCAAATTTTTCCATCAAATGGAAAAGTGGCATTGTTAAAGGTACCGTCTCAACTTCGGTATTCATCGCCTCCCCCACTGTCGTGGTCTCCATCACATCAGTCGCGTGTTCTGGCGCACCTCTTCTGATTTTTATCCCTCGTTTGACTAATTTCATGGTGTACATCGAAGTTGGACTCAGACTTTGAGCGACTAAGGTGCTGATCACCGTTGCTAACATAATGGGCAAGATGATGTAAAAATTATGAGTGATTTCAAAGGCGACTACAATGGCAGTGA
>LUTY01002380.1 GCA_001640045.1 Candidatus Thiomargarita nelsonii
CTGCATTTCATTAGAAATTACACAAATAATCTGCATATCACTACCAATGATAAGCTTTTGCCAAGGTGTTTTTCAATTCGGCTCAACAGTGTCATCGCCAACATGGAGTTCCCACCGATATCGAAAAAATTGTCATGTACCCCGATGGGGTGGATTTTCAAAACTTTTTCCCAAATTTGAGCGAGTTGCTGTTCCAATGTCTCTCTGGGTGCCACAAAGGTTTCTTTTTGTTCTTGGCTGAGTTGCTCAGGGACGGGTAGTGCGCGGCGATCTATCTTGCCGTTGGGCATCAGTGGTAATGCGTCTAGTAGCACCAAGGCGGAAGGCACCATATAGTCAGGCAGTTTCTCCTTAAGAAAGCGACGCAATTCGCTTATTGTGGGAGTCTGCTCTAAGGTGGGAACCACATAGGCCACGAGACGTTTTAAGCTAGGCGTGTCTTCCCGAACGATGACGGTGTTTTCCTGAACAGCCGGATGTTGGCTTAGGACAGCCTCAATTTCTCCTAACTCAATACGAAAGCC
>LUTY01002381.1 GCA_001640045.1 Candidatus Thiomargarita nelsonii
TATTAAGGGTTCAGAGGCTCAATGTCAATAAAGCAATTGGAATAATGCATTAAAGTTATATCACTTATTACTTTTTTAAATAATAAAAACCCACCACAAATGTGGTGGGTTTCCTTTTTGTCTTTTGAATTTGTGAGGGGCAAATTGCCCCGAACTTTTTAATATCTTTTTATAAATCTTTTTAAAACCTTTTTAGGCATTATTTGAGGCTTAGAGCGACAAGAGGTTTGAAATGATAAAAGGGACATTTTGTAACAGTAAAAGGGACATTTTGTAACAGTAAAAGGGACATTTTGTAACGGTAAAAGGGACATTTTGTAACGATAAAAGGGACATTTTGTAAATTAAGTCACTTATATTCTTTATTCTCTATATAATAGGTGTTATAATTCGTTTAATCATTATTATAGAGGGACATTTTGTAAATTAAGTCACTTATATATTTAGAGAGGAGTTTTTTATGTCTGGTGAAACAGTAGTATATAGAAATGAGATGAATTTAGTCCCATTAAGACGTTTTACAA
>LUTY01002382.1 GCA_001640045.1 Candidatus Thiomargarita nelsonii
CAATACGATAACCGGCGGCGGATAAGATGGCATCAAGTAGGATAACACTAGAACCTTTGCCATTGGTACCAGCAACGCTGATGATAGGAAATCGAGGTGGTAATAAATTCAAACGTTGGGCAACCGTGCGACAGCGAGTCAGTCCTAATTCTATTTCACGCGGATGTAGCGAGGTTTGCCAATCTAACCATTGGTTTAGAGTTGTAAAATGCATATTTGCTTCTTCCTTTGGTAGGCATCCAAGATAAATCTTGGACTCCTTTAAAAAAAAACTTGTAAAAATTTAATTTTTATGAGATAATACCCTTCCTAAATATCAAAGAAACCAGCGAGTTAATATAAATGGATGACAGCAAAAAACAAGCCCTGACGACCACGCTCAAACAAATCGAAAAACAATTTGGTAAAGGTGCGGTTATGCGTTTAGGCGATGTCGGTGCAATCCTTGATGTTAAAACGGTCCCGACAGGTTTTGACTTATCAATCAGGCATTGTCGCCGCGTCTTGTTGCACGGCTATGAGG
>LUTY01002383.1 GCA_001640045.1 Candidatus Thiomargarita nelsonii
GGAGGGGCATAATGAGCATTAAAGCAATGTCCTATGTTTGGGAACACGCCAACCAGAAAGCTACTAATTTGCTGATGCTATTGGCGATAGCAGACCATTGCAATGACGAAGGTGTCTGTTATCCAAGCGTGACGAAACTTGCCCGCAAATGCCGGATACAAAAACGCGGGGCACAAAAAATTTTACGGAAACTTACGGTCGATGGTGAAATTAGTATTGTCCTTAATAAAGGCGTGGAAACTAAAGTTGGTTTCACAAATCTTTTCTATTTGAACAAATACCGTGAAAGTCTTGGATTGCCCACAGTAAAGAGTACGGAAACCTATGCCCCCATTAAAATGGATGTCCCACAGGACATGGGTAGGGATGTCCCACAGGACATGGGTAGGGATGTCCCACAGGACATGGGAGGGATGTCCCACAGGACATGGGGGGGATGTCCTACAGGACATCCAGAACCGTCATTTGAACCGTCATTTGAACCGTCATTTGAACCGTCAAAAACAACAACAACAACAACCGC
>LUTY01002393.1 GCA_001640045.1 Candidatus Thiomargarita nelsonii
GAATTTCGTCAATTTGACAAATGGCTATCTCTGATACCCACAAGGGTTTCCAAATCTCGTGTCATCTTAGCACGTCGAAAAAGTGGAAAAACGGCGTTTGTGCAACGTATATTCAACCGACTTTGGAGTGAAAATGGCGCGATCATACCCTTTTATTTTGACTTTGCTGAGAAAGAAATTTGGTATCCCGACTTTGCGATAAAATATTACTGCACATTTGCCTCGCAATACATTTCTTTTATTGAAAGGAATGAAGTTTGGGTTAATCAGCCACTGACTTTGAAAGAAATTAGAGAATACGGTTTAGCAAAATCAAACCAACGCTTGGTTGACGATGTGGATTCGCTTTTTGAAAATAAAGAACTTGGACTGCATGATTCGATGTGGGATACCGCCTATTCGGCACCACATCGCTTTGCCGCCATTTTAGATACACGGTTTTTAGTCATACTGGACGAATTTCAAAATATTACTCAGTATATTTACCGCCGTGAAGACTGCGAAGGCAAACCTGATAAATCGCTAGCAGGGAGTTTTCATTACTACTCCGAGTCAAAAATAGCACCCATGTTGGTGACAGGCTCCTATGTCGGTTGGTTACTCAATGTCATTGGTAAATACTTAGAAGCGGGCAGACTCAAACACACTTCAATGTCTCCCTATCTCACACTAGATGAAGGCTTAGAAGCCGTTTACAAATATGCCGAATTTTGTCAAGAACCCATTACTGACGAATCTGCCGTTTTGATAAACCGATTATGTATGGCAGATCCCTTTTTCATATCTTGCGTGATTCAAAGCGACTATAAAGATAAAGATTTGACAACGCTCGATGGGGTTATCGACACTGTTGACTATGAGATTTCGGATAGAGAATCCGAAATGTCAAAAACCTGGAATGAGTATATTCAGTTGACTTTGCAAAGAGTGGATGATAACAGAGACGCTAAAAATATGTTACTCCATTTAAGCAAATATACGGAGCGCGATTGGACTCCCCAAGAACTAAAAGAGGAGTTACATCTCTCACTCTCACTCAATGAGATTCAAAAAAAATTAGTAATACTGTCAGAAGCAGATGTGATTGAGAGAGGAAGAGCGGATATTGATTTCAGAGGATTACGGGATGGTACGCTTAATTTGATTTTGCGTAATCGCTTTGAAAAAGAAATTGAGGGCTCAGCGCCAGAATTGAAACAAGAGTTTCGAGATCAAATTGCGGCTCTAAAAGCCAAGGAGCAAAAGCTACAGGGTAAGCTTAATCATCTGTCTGGCAAAATGGCTGAACATTTGTTAGCTATTGCCTTTCGGCGTCACCGATATTTTAAATTGTCGGATTTTTTCCAAGATGTGCTTGAGACAATTCGCTTGAATATTGTTGATGTTCGAGAACGTGTCATTATTCAGCGCGACGATGGCAAAAATCTGGAACTGGATGTGGTAGCTGAGTCAAAATGTGGACGGGTGATTTTGGTTGAAGTTAAAAACACGCAAACTCAAATCGGCTTGAGTCTGGTTGAGACGTTTCAAGAAAAGGTTGAGGTTTATGGGAGACTTTTTCCCGATAAAAAGATTTTGCCGGCTTTTTTATCCTTGGCTGGTTTCAGCACTGATGCAATTGAATATTGTCAGGCACAAGGGATTGGCACGGCTGATGAAATTCCGATGTTTTGATTTACATCAATCCCTATGCTGGACGGGGTTTGCAACCCCGTCCGTGACGTTAAATTTGGTACATATCCGCAATGGCAGTTAAATACTCACCAGTTCCACCTGCCTGAACTTATCTTGAAAACCAATTTTGTAATGTGGTTTTGAACTTGTTAAATGCGTCATCAGTGCAACGTCCAAAACTGACCTTTTCAGCTAGTCGTCGATATAAAACTGAAGAACGTGGTTTGCGTACTTGTCTCAAAACCGCTTCCATGCTTTCTTTAGGTCTTGTAGGCTTTATCTCGTTTTCGCGTAAAAATCCTTGGTTTTTTAGCCATCTATTTAAATCAGGTTGTTTGTTTTTCCAACCCCAAGATTGGTTTCACCCTTCCAATGCTTTAAGGCGGGATGTGTACTACCTTTCACAATTGCGGTTGCCCCTTCTTTGGTTTGGCAAAGCACAATACTTCATCCACTTGTGCCATGCTCAAAATCACCGGCGAATGGGTTGCTAATAAAACTTGGGCATCATAAACGGATGATAAGGATTGATAAACGGTTTCCACCGCTCGTGGGTGAATGCCGTTTTCCGGTTCTTCAACTAAATAAATACCGGATAAATTAGGTAAATAAGCCGGTAAAGTTAAAGCCAGCAATCTTAATGTACCATCCGATATCATCCATGAAGGGACTTCCAAGCCACCCCGATAACGTATCACCAGATAACGATGCCTATCTTCAGGGCGTATTATGGTACGAATCTCTTCAATATCATCAAGGGCGGTTTGCAAATGGCTAATCCAATCTTGATAATTTTCAAAGTGTTGTTGGTATAGCCAGTCTATCATCCAAGGCAAATTAGAGCCATCCGGTTTAAAAGTCAATGCCATTAAGTTAAGGACAACTAATTGATGATTTGCAAAGGCTGTTGTGGGGGCAGTGGATGAGGCACAAAAGCATGGCATTGTTCTCCAACTGTAGAGATGGGTAAGCTGTATCCAATTTGTGTTCGTTTCATAGCCGTTTCGTAATTAAAAGAATTTTTAATAAGCAGTGCCGTTATTAAAAGATAACCCATTTTATTTTAATAAGGAATAAATTCGTCTTGACATAAGGGTATTTTGGAGTCCATACTTTAAATAATCGTCCAAGATAAATCTTGGACTCCTTAAT
>LUTY01002385.1 GCA_001640045.1 Candidatus Thiomargarita nelsonii
CCAAATGATTTCCTGGCAATCCTGTTATAATTAACAATTTTTGACTAACCCAATGCGTCTCAGTAAACTCAAACTCACTGGCTTTAAATCTTTTGTTGATCCAACCACTCTCTCATTTCCGAGCAATCAAGTCGGGATTGTTGGCCCCAATGGTTGTGGCAAATCCAATGTTATTGATGCTGTCCGTTGTTTTTTATAAAAAATCCTTGTAGTTATAGGAGTTTTAACTATGCGAAAATTTTCCTCTTATGGACCAATTGATCAGGAGCTACATTATTACGTTCCTCGTCAAGAATTAGTCAACGGGGCGATTCAACAATTATTGGGCGATAATCCCAACAAAGGGGGACATTACATCACCGTATGGGCACCTCGTCAAACCGGCAAAACTTGGATCATGCGCGAAGTTTTCTTTAAGCTTCAGCAAAACAGCCCGTTTGATATCGTTATCATGCCTTTGCAATATCTCTCTAATGTGACTGATGTCAATCGTGTTGCTCAACTCATCGCCCAGGCATTGATG
>LUTY01002386.1 GCA_001640045.1 Candidatus Thiomargarita nelsonii
GAGATTATAGTACAACTAATTAGGAAATAAACGAATTGAATGACTGATATTATAAATTCTGTCATTTTTTTTTAATTCGTTTATTTCTTAATTCGTTGTACTAAGGAGAATAAATTTAATATGATCATCAGGAAAAATCCGATTTTACAGTCCATTGCTTATGTGGTGATGTTGTTTTGGTGCTTAAGTTTTTCGCCGAGTTACGCCACCGAAACAATAACGTACTATGCTTTTGTCATGTACAAGGCCTCAGCAGGCTCGACTTGGGAATTACCTCCTAAGGATATGGAGAAATTGAAACCGGGTAGCAGCTATCGCTTCCAAATTGTACGCCTGCGGCAGGAGGGTAACTTAACCGACTGGATTGCATTGCGGGGAGAATTTGAATTTGTACTCGAAGAGCCAACAAATCCAAAAAAGGGTGTCAAACTCTCAGAAAAGGAGACATTAGACAGCAGCGATAAAGTTAATGTCACCGGCACCAAGCTAAACAGCCTATGGCTTAAAACGCCTAATGATAAGA
>LUTY01002387.1 GCA_001640045.1 Candidatus Thiomargarita nelsonii
ATGCAGCAATATCTTGGCGTTAAGGCGGATTATCCCGATATGCTATTGTTTTTTCGCATGGGGGATTTTTATGAATTATTTTTTGAAGATGCTCAGCGGGCGGCGCGTCTTTTAGATATAGCCCTCACTTCTCGTGGTAAAAAAGGTGGGCAATCCATTCCGATGGCTGGTGTGCCCTTTCATGCCATAGAAACTTATCTCGCTAAATTGGTACGTCAAGGTGAATCCGCCGTCATTTGTGAACAAGTGGGTGATCCCGCTACCAGTAAAGGTGTGGTTGATCGTCAAGTCACTCGCATTATTACCCCTGGTACTTTGACTGATGAAGCTTTATTAGATGAGCGTCAAGAAAGTTTATTAGCCGCTATCTATCAAGTTGAAAATATTATCGGGATTACGACGCTGGATTTAGCCAGTGGACGTTTTGTCTTGATTGAAGTTGAGGGACTAACTTTGCTTAATAGTGAATTGGAGATCTGTTGATTCGTTTTTACCAACAACAACCTTATGTCAATGATCCTAA
>LUTY01002388.1 GCA_001640045.1 Candidatus Thiomargarita nelsonii
TCCCGAACAACTTGATGAGCGGAGAATTCTCAATCGTTTCCGTGGCAAATTGGGTGTCAAAATTCTGGAAGAGTTATATTTGCGTGGTGCGGATGTACTTCTTATTCATGGAGATGGTGCCTATCTTCCGCCAGAGCATTTGCCTTATGTGGTGGCAAGAACTTATGATGATTATCTTGGTCTGGTGATGGCTGAATTTGGGCGGAAAGATTATGGCATTGGGATATTTTCGGCGGGTGTTGCAGATTATAAACCCGACAAAACTTTAGCGGGTAAGATGCCAAGTGGTAAAGCAGATTTATCGTTGAATTTAGTACCCACTGTGAAGGTGATTGATGAGGTTAAAAAGCAATTTCCTAATCTTTTTATGTTGACTTTTAAGTATCAAGAAAATATCACTCATAATGAGTTGATGGAAATTGTACAAAAACGGCTCAATTCAGGGTATTCTGCGATTGTGGCGAATCGAGGTGAAGAGGTGGGTCCAAATGGCGAGCAAATTGCTCACCTTGTCACCAGTGGT
>LUTY01002389.1 GCA_001640045.1 Candidatus Thiomargarita nelsonii
TACCGCCGCTCAAAAACAACTACAAGGCTACGAAACCCGTATAGCATCCTTAAACCTTGGGAGGGAAATTATTCCTCATGGTTGGAACAAAAAGAAGAACGCTTGGAACAGGAAGAAAAACAAGAGTCTGCGCGTCATCGGGCGATCAAAGCCGAATTGGCTTGGGTGCGGAGTAATCCTAAAGGTCGTCATACGAAGAGTAAGGCGCGTTTGGCGCGTTTTGATGAGTTGGTGCAGCAAGATGTGGAAAAACGTAATGCGACTCAAGAAATTTATATTCCACCTGGGGCGCGTTTAGGTGATTTGGTGGTAGAGGCGATAAATGTCCGTAAGGCTTATGATGAGCGTTTATTGATAGAAAATCTCAATTTTAATTTGCCCAAAGGGGGAATTGTCGGCGTGATTGGAGCGAATGGGGCGGGTAAAACGACGCTATTTCGCATGATCGTCGGACAAGAGCAAGTGGATGCGGGAGAATTGCGAATGGGTTCAACGGTTGAACTGGCTTATGTTGATCAATCGC
>LUTY01002390.1 GCA_001640045.1 Candidatus Thiomargarita nelsonii
TTGAATTAAAAATAGCGGCTGCCATTGCCCACGAATGGGGGTGGCATGATCGCGCCATTCGTGCGATTGGCAAAGCGAAATATTATGATGATCTTAATATACGTTTTCCGCTCCCCTTCTATGATACAGTGCTAAATCATGCCCATGCACAACAACTTGACTTTGCTTATGTTTATGCCATTATTCGTCAAGAAAGTGCTTTTCAAAGCGATATCACTTCCGTTGCGGGGGCTTCAGGATTGATGCAATTAATGCCGGCGACTGCCAAGCAAGTGGCTAAAAAACAACAAATCATGGTCAAAAACCGCGAAGAACTGTTTGTACCTGATATTAATATTGCGCTAGGCACAGCCTATTTGAGAGATATGCTCAACCAATTCAACGACAATCACCTATTAGCCACTGCGGCTTACAACGCTGGACCCTCGCGTGCCAAACGCTGGGCGAAAAAATACGGTTGCCTACCCCCAGACATTTGGATTGAGTTGATACCATTTAATGAAACCCGCAAATATGTGAAACG
>LUTY01002391.1 GCA_001640045.1 Candidatus Thiomargarita nelsonii
AACTTTTTGCTCAGGCAGAGTCCACTGTAGCTCAAAAGCAATGGGAGCGTTCCGCTACAGATTTTGCCGATTTTAGAGCCGCTATGGAGCGACATTTTTCAATGGAAGAACAAGTCTTGTTTCCCACCATTGAGGAACGCACTGGTCAAACGGCTGGTCCTACGCAAGTCATGCGGATGGAACATCAACAGATGCGTTCAGTCTTGGCTGAATTGCAACAGTGCATCACTGAGCAAAACAGTGAAGAGTATTTGGGCTTGTCTGAAACTTTGTTGATTTTGATGCGGCAGCACAATGCCAAAGAAGAGCAAATTTTGTATCCAATGAGTGATCAAGTGCTAAATCATGAAGTGCCCTCTATTATTGAACAAATGGGGAGCCTATGACGATGAAACAGGTTTTAGATGTCAGTCAATTGGAACCCTGTGAGCCTTTGGAGCGTATTTTGTCGACTATTCCAAATTTGCAAGCCGGCGAATATTTGCACGTATTGCACCGTATGGCGCCTCATCCCCTTTATGC
>LUTY01002392.1 GCA_001640045.1 Candidatus Thiomargarita nelsonii
CGGTATGTGTTGTCGTTTTCCAGGCGGAGCAAACACTCCCGCTCAATTTTGGGATTTGCTACATAATGGCGTGGATACGGTGACCGAGATTCCGAACTCGCGCTGGAATGTAGAAACTTACTATGACCCTAACCCTAACACGCCCGGCAAGATGTATGTAAAATCAGGGAGTTTCTTGGAAGGGATAGACCAATTTGATCCCCAGTTCTTTGGGATAGCTCCGCTAGAAGCCGCTAGTTTGGATCCACAACAAAGGCTAATTTTGGAGGTTTCTTGGGAAGCCTTAGAACATGCTGGGATAGCCCCCGCTCAATTGCGTGATAGCCTGACTGGGGTATTTGTCGGCAGCTTTTGGGACGATTATTCGGCTTTGCACTTATACGCCGATGATCCAAGTCAGATTGATATCTATCGTACTTTAAGTAACCTACGTGGTCTGGCGGCTGGGCGGATTGCGTATGTGTTGGGGTTACAAGGGCCAAGTATGCAGTTGGACACCACTTGTTCCTCTTCACTGTTGGC
>LUTY01002479.1 GCA_001640045.1 Candidatus Thiomargarita nelsonii
TGTGATTGAGGTGATTTTTATGATTTATGAATCACAAAAATTACAGTTCAAATTTTTGGCTAAAATCCATTTGGACTCCAATCAATATGATAAAATTTTTTTTAGTGCCGATTAATAAAATTTTAGAAAGCACCTGGCAGTGGGCATATGAAGTGATCCTGAAATTAAAAAAATTGGCAGGTATCGGTGGAGGATTACCCTAACTACCAATGTCATGTGGTCCAGCCTGCGTTCGTCAACTTCTCAAGGATGCAGGACTCGAAATATCTGAAGAAACTATAAGAAAATTGTCAAAATTTGATCCTAAGTATGGTACGGGGGCTCATGACTTAGCAAACGCATTAAATAAGCTTTTTAAACAAGAAAATTTATACCAAGGTGGTGGTGTTGATCCTGAAGCATTCAATGCTCTTATTAATCGGGGGCCATGGATTGCCCGCGTTAAACTCTCTACTGGCCCTCATTTTGTTATAGTGGATGGGATCAAAGATAATCAGGTACTTATCCGAGAACCATGGGGTTCTAATTCACCGGGGATTGGTAATGGTTTAGCAGGAGAAATAGATATAGATGTTTTTAAAGAATATTGGAGTCAAACTCATGAAAAATGCAATTGAAATTTTAAGGGAAAATGGTTTAGTCGTATCGAGGCGGAAAAATAATCAGCCAGCCATAATAGGAGGAACAGAAAGTACCGAATGTGGGGGTATTACCATATATAAAAATTCTTTTTCTATCTCATACCAACATAATAACTGGATAATTTACCTACCCGGAAAAGGACAAATGGTAGTGACTAAAAGGGCATCTACTTTAGAAGAGGCAGCTAAAATAGTTTGTAACTATCTTGCACAACGAGGTTTGCAAACTCATCCACTGGGTTTTCGTTCGCCCAACAAGGTTGTTGCCATAAATTGAGCCCTTTTACTCGTTTCCAAGCGGGTTCAGGGAAAAGCTTGCCAGCTATGCCAGAGGCTCCGCAGGTGATCATGCCGATTTTTGATAAACTTATGGGGACATTAGCGAAAATTTTGTAAGTAAAATCTTAGTACAGCGGATTGGCGAAATCAGACCTGCGAGGAGACCAATACCTCGCAGGTCGTTGTAAACTTTATTAAAAATTAACTGGAGAGGTGTGGGTTTTATGCGTAGGTTTGTCTTAATGGCATTGATTTAGAAAATCCGTTGTACTAGAATTTGATTGCACACAACAAAGGTGATAAATCTGATGAAAAAAGGTACCAAACTAAAAACCGCCCTATTCTTATTAGCGGCGGCTACCAATATGACTTATGCGTCAGAAAGCTGTGTTCCGCCAAAAAAAGGCCAAACACCGCTTGACGTACTTGAGTGCCTTCAGAAGGGACTTGACACGCTAACTGCGAAAACTGAAAAGCAGCAAAAGCGGTTGCAAGAGCAGGTTCTACAACTGAAGGCGGAAAATCAAGCGCAGCAGGATGAAATCCAAGCTTTGAAATTGCAGCTTGTAGCTCAAAAGAAAGAGCTTGACGAAAGGTTGACTTTGATGTCTATTTCTCGTAAGAAGAATGTATTTACATTTGTGGATGCCAAGGGTACCAAACACACACTCGATTTAGGTGATGGCAAAAAACCACTTGAAAATGAGTGGATTGCCTACCGCCCCGGTAATAACAAGAAAAAGGAAGATGCTATCCTTTACTTTAATTTAAATGGCTCTCCTTCCATTGCCTGTACTCTGCTTCACGACGAGGATGATTCGTTACGATCTGGATTTTACTTTGCAACTGATGGTGGTAATGATTTTAAATCAATATGGGGAAAAGGAGGAATTAATACCTTTGCTTTAAGCAGGGAGGGAGTTGCTTCCTATGTAATTGGCGTATGGGCTAGTTACAATATCCTTTGCGTCAAATAAGCTTTTAAATCTCTACAACCTCAATTTATCTTGAATAGAGACAAATAACCATCAACTTTGAACCGTCATCACCGTTCAAAACGACTTAATGGAGGAAATATCCATATCTACCGAAGCCAAACGGGTCCGATTTGACTGTTCTTAGTACAACGGATTGGCGGAATAAACGGATATCCCATAATTAAAAACCGTTTGAAAATCCGTTGATTTCGGAAAGAAGTGCAGATAACAAAGAAATAACATTAACTATTCATTGTGAAGAATCTAAAGAATATTTTGACTCTTCTCGTGAAGAAGACAGAGTAGCAGATTTAATCTCGGTTTCCAATTTTGAAACCACTGTTAAATCAACTTTACATTTGAACTACTTGATAGACGGTAAAAACTATCCTGTTTTGGCTTTAATTTCTCATGCCAAAGGGATTACGGGTAACAGTTTTAAAGTCCCTGAGATAACTCAGGTGAGCTATATGCCGTCCTCTTATCAAAGAACCAACGCCTCTTTAGCGAAAGAATATGGCAAGGCTGAAAAAAGAAACAAGGCGGATTTAGTTTTAAAAGCCTTAAAAATAGTGGATTCTAGCATTGAAGAGATAAAAACCTCCGTCGTGGGTGGCATTCATCTTGAAATCAAACGTCAACAAGGCCATTTTCTGCCGCTTTCTTTGTTTGGTGATGCTATCAAGAAGGTTATTAACATTGTTTTAAATTTAATCAACAATAATAGTGCAATTCTGTTAATTGATGAAATTGAAAATGGGATACATCACACCGTACAACAGGCGTTTTGGACCTTTCTTTTTAAATTATCCACAGAATTTGATGTACAGATATTTGCCACCTCTCACAGCGCCGAGATGATTCATGCGTTTGATAAGGTTTGTTTAATGTCAGCGCATAACCAAACATTAGGAGCTTATTTTGAATTAAGGCTTAACCCAAGAACGGGTAATATTGTCGGGACAATTCACGAACCTGACGTTTTAGACTATGAATTAAAACACGATAAGGCGTATCGCGGTGAGTAATTTATTAATTGTTGAAGGCAAAAGCGATCAACCCTTTGTTGAAGCTTTGACAAAACACCTTAATCTGTCCAATGTTGAGTTTGGTATCCCAATCTGCAAAATAGATGACTATGAATGTTTGCAAGGAGAGGGAGAGCTAGGAAAACAATTAAAGTCGTTAATCAGCGAGGTAAAAAATGGCAGAAAAGAAATCAGTAAAATCGGGATCATACTGGATATTGATAAAAACGGTTTAGAACCGCGAATTAAGTTTGTCAATAGCCAATTAAAACAACTTAAGCGTCTTTTAGGTAGACAATATCGTATTGTAGAAACGGGACAGTTTATACCATTGAGGGTGCTTACAGATGATGAAGATGATGAAGATATTATCATAGAATTAGCTTGTTATTTTATGAATGTTGAGGGTGTTGGTGAATTAGAAACCGTCCTGAAAAAGATTAAAGCAAAAGAATCTTTATATGCTGACTGTTTGCAAAATTGGCGAGATTGTTTAAAAAATGATAACCAAGAGATAAGTAATAAATTTTTTGATAAGCATTGGCTACATTATTACATAAGATATGACACTTGCTCTGAAGAGGAACAGAGATTAGCCGGTGATTTCTGTGATGTTAGAAAATTAGATTATGTCTTTAAAAACAAGCCAGACATTTTCAATTTTGACCATGATATTTTAAATGAATTGAAGGCGTTTTTATTGATGTTCAACTAAAGTCTAAAAGGAGTCCAAGATTTATCTTGGACGAGCCGAACATAAGTGCTTGTCCAAGATAAATCTTGGACTCCTTTCCGATCCGCTCAGGTGCGCGTCGCCAATGCATTCCCACGCTCTGCGTGGGAATGCCTGCCTCGACGCTCTGCGTCGTGTCATTGGAAACTATCAGAGATAATATTGTCGAACCAACTATGCGCGTGCATAGCTTCCATTTCCCGTTCCCAAGGAGAAGCATCCATCGGGGAAAGTCCACCAGCACCTTTAACTCCCACGATTTTACCCTCATCATTCAACTGATACACAGCCGCCACGGAAATCCCATGCTTGGGAGCAATAACACTATAACAAGTATTCACATAAGAAGGTTCAGCAACGGCATTGCCATTCAACAGGGCAGCGACAGCGGCAGCACAAACTTTGCCTTGAGAATTAGCCGCATAACCAGATTTGGGCATTTTCCCCGCAATACTCGCATCACCAATCACATGTACATCGTTGTGAATAGTGGACTCAAAAGTTTTTTGGTCAACTGGACACCAACCGCTTTTATCCGTCAAACCAGCGCGACGGGCAATCTCCCCAGCCTGTTGCGGCGGAATAACATTGATCACATCCCCTTGATGCTCTTCAAACTCAGTGAACACCGTCATACTGGAAGGCTCTACCATATTGACCTTGCCATCCGAAGAACCGGCTACCCAAGTAATGATATCAGGATAGAATTGTGCCCAGCCCTGTTTAAACAAACCCTGTTTGGAAAACTTATCCTTGTGATCCAAAATCAGCAGCTTGGATTTGGGTTTTTGATGCTTGAGATAGTGGGCAATTTGCGAAGCTCGTTCATAAGGACCTGGGGGACACTTAAAAGGATTAGGTGGCGCGACAATAATAACCACTCCACCATCACTCATCGCTTCCAATTGACGTCGCAATAACAGAGTTTGCGGTCCCGCAAACCAAGCGTGTGGCATCACTTCCACAGCCTGCTGATCATAGCCCTCGATAGCCCCCCAACGGAAATCTACGCCTGGCGAAACAATCAGCCGATCATATTGAAAATCTTGTCCGCTGGCAGTCTGCACATTTTTTCTCACAGGATCAATATCCGTTACCTCTCCATGTACCACCTCAATCCCGTGACGAGTGCTGAGGCTATTATAAGAAACACGAAGCGAATCAAAGGGGCGCTCTCCAGCCAGTACCTCATTACTCATCGGACAGGAAACATACTCACTGCTTTTTTCAATCAGGGTGACCTGAATGCCAGAATCCGCTAAGCGCAGATACTTGGCAGCAGTCGCGCCGCCATAGCCGCCACCAATCACCACCACGCGCCCTTTACTGCTCCCCTGAGCAATCATGGGAAAGCTAGCGGCTACCGTCGCACCGCCGATGACTTTGATAAAGTTTCTACGGGTCATATTCGACATGGAAAACCTCCGCTTTTACTGTTGGGTGGCATAAAACTGCGCCAAAGCTGCCAAATCACTTTCCGTCAAAGCTTCCAGCGATTCTGTCATCAATTTCGGCTGCGGTTGCTTAAATTTCGACATTTTTGCATTTTTCAGACGAACCAGCAAATAGTCCGGCCACTGGCCCGCAATACGGGGCAATCGGTATTCTGCATACAATCCGTCGCCCAAATGACAGCGGGCACATTGACTCTCATGGAGTTCCTGACCGCGTGCAATCATTTTCGGCTCAAGTTTGGGAGCCGTTGAGAACCATTTCTGTTTTTCAAAGAAAACGGCCATGGCCTCAATTTCCGCATCGCTATATCCCCGTGCAATTCTGCCCATGATGGTGGAATAACGTTCGCCACTTTTATACTGCTGCATGGTGCGACGAAAATATTCACTGGGTAGTCCAGCTAGATTCGGTGTACTCTCACCAGCGGACACCCCCGCTGTGCCATGACAACCCGCACAGGTATTACTTAACATACTTGCTGGGCGTTCCGCGACGCTGACCATCGGCACCAAACAGCCGGC
>LUTY01002402.1 GCA_001640045.1 Candidatus Thiomargarita nelsonii
CTTAATGGCATTGAAGCGTAGCCTGGGTTGTGCGCCAATGTGGGTATATGTTCGATAAATACGAGGGTATTTTCCACTGTGACAATGTGGATAAAGCAGCAACTTACCTTGACCTTGAAAAAGGCTAGGGGACAATAGCATGAAATTAAAATATCTAAGATACAATACTGCTAGCTTTTGCAGGCAAAAAACTTGAACCTTGAATGTAAATTGTTTTGTACGTGAGGAGCTTCATAATATCAATTTAATCATATAGGAAGATTGCAATGAAAACATGTGGCTGGATTTTGGGTGGTTTAGGTTTACTTTTTCTTATTACTCTAAATCCCATCTTTATTATTGTGTTTTTAATAGTGTTGACATTTTGTAATTATAATAGAGGTGGAAGTAGTGGAGGTGGAGGTTGTGGTGGAGGAGATGGAGGAGATGGAGGAGATGGAGGAGGTGGAGGAGGTGACGGTGGCTAGAGTATGCTGGGTGCTACACCAAGGAGTATGGCTTATGCACCTTATTATTATTGGATTGGTAGTGATGGGTTGCAGCAAAACGGACTATGATCTCAAAACTACAGAGAAGATAAGCTGGCAAAGTGAGTTAAATTATGTAAAAACTGTCAGAAGTGTCGATCAATTACTGTTGCGTGTCACATGCCAATACATTGGAAAAAAACCAGAAAATCCTAATAGTTACTTATCCTCACATAATTACACAGTAATAGACACTTCCTTTTACAAAATTACGTTTGAGAATCTGTCCCAATCTGATTTGGTTATAGAAAGTGTTCGATACCATATGAAATATGGTAATATAAAAGGAACATCTTATTACGGTTCTAATGCTATACGGCGTTCATGGGGAACCAATATCATTAAATCTGGAGCATCGATTACGCGCAGCAATAACATGGTTTGGTCGTCTAAAACTAGCAATACGCTGTTCAAAGTCTATTCATTACGCCTCAAAAACTCCAAGAATCTGCAGGGTAACCAGCGTAGTAATAGCTTCAAAGTAGAAGTACCGTTACGTTATCGTCGTTATCATCGTTGAGGTCAACTTTGCTTATAAAGGTTCAAACGGATTCTCGATTTACCAGTGCGGTAGAGGCTTTGCTCGACGCGAGTTATCGTGAAGGTTGCTTTCAAACCCGGCAGGGAGGCAAGCACCGCTGGCTCATCGATTGTCGTCAAGGATTGTCTCGCTCAGAACTGTTGAGACCAATAGTCACTGCGCTAGCGACGGAACTTGTAGATTTAGAAGCATGTCAGGTGGTCGGCTATGGTGTAGGTTCTTGTTTTTTGATCGGCGGATTAATAATGGGTGGGCACATTACCTTTAGGGGAGGTATTCTGCGAACTGAGCGAAAAAAGTATGGTTCTAATCGAGAACTTGAAGGCTACTTATGCAAAGGCCAACAACTGGTAATCGTCGATGACATATTGAACTCAGGTCATACCGCAACCCGTGTCTTAGCTAGACTTCGTGCTTTGGGGTTTGAGAACATTGCTTATTTGTCAATCTTTTGTTTCGAGTGGGGACAAGGTGTGGCACGTCTAGAGAATGAGGGAGTGCCAGTTCGATTTCTGGCCCGAGTCTCCTCACGGGCACGTAACCTAGATTGTGAGAATTCTTATAACTTAAAGAAAACAGGCGGGTTGTATCGTGTATTTAGCCAATGGCTCAGAAGATTAAAAAAATAAAGGTAACTACTCAGCCGCTTGCTCCAGCCGGGAACGCCTCTAGAGCAGGAAGGCGGAAATATCCATACCACCTCACAAGATGCCTGGAAATCAATTTCCAGGCTATGCGCTGCCGTAGGCTAAAGCCTACTAACAAACTAAATTTAGTCACCTTTAGGTTCCTACCGCTTTTAGCCTTGGGATTTATCCCAAGGCCTCTTTTATCTGGTTCCCACGCGCCAGCCTGGGAACCAGAACAAAGATCGCTAATTCTCTAGTATTCTATAGGAACTACAGGGATTAATTATTAGCCGGGATAAGTCTTTCATCGATTTTAAAAGGGGCTTTAGTTTTGACTTATCCCTGTTAATAAAAATCGGCTGTCGTTATTATAACTATTTACGGCATGGTTCAAACCCCCCCCATTTAGGGTTACACTCAAAAATCGTAGGTGCGCCCATCGATTGTATATATCTGATACATAAGGAAATGTTGTCCTGATACCATGGACATAAAGCAACAACTTACCTAATGGTGAAAGCCAAAGGGGACTTACGCGAAGTTGTGAAAAGGGTAGTGAGGTTCCGAGGCAAAAGTTTTCGCGGTAGCGAAAACTTTTGCCTCGGAAGGTGTTGCCCCAAGATGTTACCCAGCTAAACTGTATATGGTTAAAGTCGAATTACCTGAACCCCAGTCTAAGGTCGTAATATTTGAACGTTATGCAAGTACACCTGAAAGCATAAGATTGGTATAGCTTTTAGAGTCTGTGAATAAAAGCTAAGTATCTGACAATCGCCACATGTAGGTAACGTGTAACGGACGGAAAGGGAACCTAAATACAGTGTTTCAGAGATATATCAACTAGGGGATTATCTAAGGGGAGCAATCCCTATGATAACGGAGCAATCGTAGTACTCGGCTAACTGTCAAAGCCAAACGATACATCTCATTAATAGTGGGAGAAGGGGAAGGGTTGCAGGAGTACGCGGTTTGATGGAAAAAGGGTTCAGTCGGATGACTGGCAAACCCCTCGGACTACCAAGCTTAAAAAGTGGCTCTGGAGAGCGCAATGCGGTGAAAGCTGCACGGGGCAAAGGGAAGAGGTAGTTGTGCTCCCCCGTGGACATGGCTACCCACTTCACACAAAAGG
>LUTY01002395.1 GCA_001640045.1 Candidatus Thiomargarita nelsonii
AAGAAATGCCACTGGTTGTTAAAGAAGTCGGTGAAGATGTGATAGGTGATGCCATTGGGGCTGCTTTCAAATTGTCTTCAATGACAAGCGGCTCCGTTATCAGTTTATTGTTCTCCACACTCTCTCTCGCAGCGCAGCGGTTAGGTGATGCCGAATTAGTACAAGATTATCTGGGCTTTGTCCACCAGTTATCTGCTAAAGCATCGCGGGGCTTGCGCCCGATGTTGAATCGCCTTGATATTTTGCTTGGACAACTCACTTTGGGTGGCTTGCGCCGTTGGGCAATGTGGGGCGCACAAGCCCATAGCCGCGATTTTAAAACATTACAAGCGTATTTTGATTTGCAATCCGCCGATTCATTAGCGGTGTTGCAACAAGAACGGCGCGGCACTTTGTTTGTGGACACCCACCGTCGCCTGAATTTTTATTTACGTGCTTTTTGGGGACGTGACTTTTTTATACGTCCAACGTCGGGAGATTTTGAAACCCGTGAAGGTTTGCGCCCTTATATTGAGCATAATA
>LUTY01002396.1 GCA_001640045.1 Candidatus Thiomargarita nelsonii
CGGTTATTTCAGGCTTGATTGTTAAACGTTGGTTTAAAAAATGGCCTTACCTGATTGTTTGTGTCATCGTCGGTATGATAGCGGCAAAAATATTGGAATTCATATTTGGTTCAGGCACGGTGAACTTAGATAAATTGGGTACGATGGGACTGTCTCCCTTACCACTTTCGGCTCCCGATTTCAGCCCTGAGAATTTTGCTGAAGCGGCTGAAGGACTTTATACCATTGCATTTGTATTGTCTTTTCTGGGGCTAATGCAATCTTGCGTGATTGCGCGGGCAATGGCGATTAAATCAGGGCAGAATGTCAATATGAATCAAGAAGTGATTGGGCAAGGGCTGTCGAATATCGGTGGCAGTTTTCTGTCCTGTTTTCCAAGTTGCGGTTCTTTTAATCGCAGTGCTTCCAATATCGAAACCGGGGCAAGAACACCATTAGCTGGGCTTATTTCTGCTATTGTGCTAGGCTTGCTGATGATATTTGCTAGTCCTATCGTTGCGGAAATGCCAATAACGGTAATG
>LUTY01002397.1 GCA_001640045.1 Candidatus Thiomargarita nelsonii
GTAATCTCAATGGCTTGTGAATCTGAATAAGGTTGACTTGTCACTTGACACAAAATCCAGTCTCCATGCTCAACGTCCGCAATCACAACGGCTGGACGTAGTTTTGATCTTGATAAGTCAGAAAACGGAAACGGTATGAGGACAACACTGCCTACTGTAAATGTGACCATGCTTGGTCCTCCTCAGCTTTGTTCCAATCTTTTCCTAATGTCTCTTCACTCAAAAGCGCATTTTCAATTCCTGTCATCATTGGTTCGTCTTCATTATTTAAGAGTGTGACTAAAGCTCGTTTAGTTTTCGTGAGTTTAATCGGTTCCAATAAGCGAATTTGACCGCCTATATCTATAACTGCTTCGATAGTTTGTAACATAGTGATACCTCATATAATGTAAGCTTTGTTGGTGGAAAAATAAACGAATTAAATTCTGGCTCAAGTTTTCAATTCGTTTATTTCTCAATTAGTTGTACTAAATAAACCGATCTTCATGACCATTAGTACACCTCGGTTAGGAAATAAACGA
>LUTY01002398.1 GCA_001640045.1 Candidatus Thiomargarita nelsonii
GCACCTGCGTAGGCAATCATCGCCCCGTTATCAGTACAAAAGATCGGGCGAGGATAATACACAGCCACGCCCATTTTCTTGCCCAATTCTGCCAAATGTCTTCGCAAGCCTTGATTGGCACCCACGCCACCCGCAATCACTAATTTTTTTAAGCCCGTCTGTTGCAATGCGCGACGACATTTAATCGCTAAAGTATCTATCACCGCGTCTTCAAAGGCGCGGGCAATATCGGCGCGAGCCTGTTCATTTTGTTCTTGCCCTTGCCAAGTCGTCAAAACCTGCGTTTTTAAGCCGCTAAAACTGAAATCTAAGCCGGGGCGTTGCGTCATCGGGCGGGAAAAATGAAAGGTATTAGGATTGCCACTTTCTGCCAAACGTGCGAGGGCGGGGCCACCTGGATAGCCTAATCCGAGTAATTTTGCAGTTTTATCAAAGGCTTCCCCAGCGGCATCATCGACAGATTCTCCCAACACCGTGTATTTGCCCACCGCCGCGACTTGTACCAATTGAGTATGTCCGCC
>LUTY01002399.1 GCA_001640045.1 Candidatus Thiomargarita nelsonii
ATCTTAAAGTTGCACATCGTGTTATATTGTGAGTGGCATCATATCATAAATTGGCATGATATTTTTTCATGTTATTTCAAAGGAAAATTATATAATATATTGATAGATATAATATTTTTAGGTAAATTGATAGGAACTAGCTATGTTTTTAAACAACATTTCAAAATCGTTGGCGCGTCGAGCCATATTGCCACCTCGTTTTATAGGCTTTATGCTGGGAGTCAGCTTGTTATGCGCGTTTCCCAAAGCAAGTGCTGATTTCTTGACCGAAACCGCCATTGGCGAAACCATCCCTAGCACCCTTGATGAAGGGGATTTTCCCTACAACGGTAAATTGTTTGATATTTACAGTTTTGAGGGTGTTAAAGGCCAAGAGATATTTCTCAATCTGAGCTCTTTTGAGTTTGATCCTATTTTGTGGCTCGTCAATAGTCAAGGTCAATTTATCGCCTTTGATGACGATAGTGGCGATGCTATGGGCGCATTGATCAGTCGCTTTTCTCTACCTGAGACCGGCATT
>LUTY01002400.1 GCA_001640045.1 Candidatus Thiomargarita nelsonii
GCTGGGCTATTAGGTTCGGGGCATTGTATTGGTATGTGTGGTGGCATTGTTGGTTTGCACAAAGATCGGTGGCTCAATTTTCTGCGAGCTAGCATTAGATATCCACTGATTTAAACGTTTAATCTCATCGCTGGACAAGCCTTTAATGGTGCTGTTATCATCAACGCCGATATAGATTTCACCACCATTTGAATTGGCAAAAGCAGAGATTTCAACCGCCAGTTTATCAATACTGGTAAAGTTTTCTTTAAATTGTCGATCAGAATCTTCACCTTTTTTTAGTGATTCTTTGACTGTGATTATTTCCATTTTTTTGAAAACCTTGATTATTTAGTTCAACCCTATAATATCACAGATATAAAATGAAAAAACCTTGGTATCGTGAACCCTTTGTCTGGTTACTCATTCTCTTTCCCGCATCCGCCGTTATTGGTGGTATGTTTACTATTTATATTGCTGTCACATCAGATGATGGTTTAGTCGTAGATGATTATTATAAACAAGGCTTAGAAATTAATCG
>LUTY01002401.1 GCA_001640045.1 Candidatus Thiomargarita nelsonii
GAGCCATTTTCCATAAAGGATCTTCAAATGAAACCGCCCAGCCATAAAATGGGATTTGTTCTTCTTTTTTTGCAGCAACTGCTTTGCTATTCCAAATTTCGGCGGTATTTTCACAGCCTTGTTTGGGCAAACTCACATTTTGGCATTCTACTTCACGATAAGGATAAAGATTTTGTTGCCGTAATGCTTGCAACAAATTTCTGTCAATCCCATTAAGATTGGTATAATTGGTCGCCAGCCAAATAGGAATGCCGGCCCCTTCGATATAACCAACTGATACATCGACAAATTTATTGAGGATACCCTCTCGCCCACCCCATAATAGCAAAGCTAATGTCAAAGTTAAAAACAACAACACTGTCAACCAGAAAAAGTCACGATTAGGTTGACCGTTCCAAGCACTACGATGCCATTCTTTCCAAGCGAGTCGCCATGTCTTCATGTTTGTTCTTCCTCACTCTCTGTTATCCAATTAAGGAGTCCAAGATTTATCTTGGACGTCCATGAGTCAACAGAAGC
>LUTY01002410.1 GCA_001640045.1 Candidatus Thiomargarita nelsonii
CGGGCGGGGTGCCGTATAATTTTCATAAGCATAAATCAAAAAATCCTTAATCGCCTGCGGCTCAGGCAAACCATGACTAAATTCATCATAAATATCCGACACCGGCACCGCCATGACTTCCACCCCGCGAGCCGCTACGACACCTTCTAGCGCATTGATATCAAAACTATCGTGATAGATAATAAAATAATCAGCTCGATTGCATGGCGACTTTAGCCGGATGCTAGGCAAATCAATGCTGATCGCCGCAGGTTTCAGCACTTTCGCAAAGCTAAAAGCTTGGCATGTACAATTGTATTTAAAATGCTTGTGGATCATTCACACTTACCCCTTTTACTGGGCACACAAACCGCTCTGTGAGCGATTTCAATCTGACGTTATTCGGATTGGCACCATGTTTGTTTGTAGAAGCTGTTTCATGTTTTATGCTGGCATGATAGTCAGTGTGCTGTTTTGCAGTCTTTTTCCACAGCAAACCATGGGGGTTATTTTATTCTTTGTCTTCAGCAGTATTCTACTGCCGTTTTCATTTCCGCCATGGTACAAAAAATTGCCAAGATGGGCTCGGGACACTTTGCGCTTGATAATGGGTATGACGATAGTGTTGTGTGTCTATTTAATCTTTTTTGGTCATTTTTTATTAGGAGTGTTTAGCGCAGCGTTATTGATAATCTTTTGGAAAGTGTACTTGATATTTCGTCAGCAGCAAAAACGCCATGACTGTGATGGTTGCTTGGAATTTCACAATAACGAAATCTGCACAGGTTTTAGCTTTCAAGCACAACGCATCAGAAAATATGAGAAACAAGCTACTCAAATTGTGCTGAAATCCGGCTATGTGCCAAAAAGCATTCGACGGGTTTTGGGCAGCAAACAAAAAAAATAGGTTAAAAAAAAACAAACTAGAAAAATCCGGCGTATTAATCATTTTTCATTGGAGCATAAAAAATGGAAACAAACCCCTATCAACCACCTACTTCAGAACTGGGTGACCGTTCTCAATATGATGAAATTGTTGGAAATCCTTGGTTTTGTTTTATATTTGGACAAAACCCCGTGCAACAATCAGAAAAATTGTTGATACTGATCCAAACCATCAAGTAATTTTATTAGCTTCCTTATATGGAATAACAAATGCACTGAGTAATATCACCAAACCTGAGGTTTTGGGTTTGATGCCTATTTGGGGGTTTTTGCTTTTGGCAGTGATAGTTGGTCCTATTCTTGGCATTATCGGGCTTTATATTGGTAGTGCTTTATTGCATCTCACTGGAAGGTGGATTGGGGGAACCGCATCAAGACAACATCTTAGGACAGCGATAGCTTGGGCAATGATACCCAACATTTTTGCAATCCCTATAATATTATTAATGCTGCTGATATTTGTCTGGTTTGAATCAAACAATGTGCAGGGGACGATGTTCTTTGCTGTTTCTCTGATTATTATTGGCATTTCAATGATCATTTTGGGTTTTTGGTCAATGATTATCTTGTTGAAGTGTGTTGGAGAAGTACAGGGTTTTTCTGCTTGGAAAGCTTTGGGAAATTCTATTCTGGCTTTCTTGATCGTATTTGTGCCCATTTTTCTGGTTATGATTTTTGTGATTTTTGTTTTTAGTGGCAATCTCACCTAAGTTACCGCGTGAATATACCACTAGTGCAGGAGAGCGGAAATATCCGTACCACTTCTTTAACGACAGCCAATAGCGACTCAAGGATGGCTGCGTTATCGTTTGCCTCATCATTTGATACGTTATTATCAACGACCTTTGTGCATAGGTCAAAAACAAGCAAGCGTAGGGTGCGTCCCACGCACCTTCTTGATGTCACTATTAATGGTGCGTAGGACGCACCCTACGCTTGCTAAATACCAAATTTGGTAAATCAAGAGGACAACATAATTACATTTTCCCTGATGCTTTTGATGATAATACTTGCCAGTCAGGCATTAAGGCTATATAGTAGCTTGGCGGATATTTTTAAAGGGCTTGTTTTTATAGAGTGTGAGATCATTGCCAAGCTAACCGCTCGTAGTAGGCGATTTATCGCCGTATCAAGTGACTTTTCAACCTCGCTGATGTTTGACTTATCCCTGCTATACTTTGTGTGCTAGTACACCTCGGTTAAGAAAAAAACGAATTTAAAGATTGGTGTTTTAAATTCGTTTTTTTCCTAATTAGTTGTACTCAACAATAATAGAGAAAAAAGAGGAATACCAAATGATACAAAAAACATTATTACTGACAATCACCCTGCTGTTCCTAAACCCCAGCACCGCCCAAGCAACCGACACCCCCATGCTCCGCCTCAATACGGAAATGCACACAGCAAAGATAAATCGCATTGATGTCGATGCCGCTGAACGTTACTTAGTCACTGGCTCTCATGACAAAACCGTGCGCGTGTGGTCGTTACCAGAAGGACGATTACTGCGCGTATTGCGTCCGCCCATGGGTGAGGGCGATGAGGGCAAGATTTATGCGGTGGCGATTTCTCCAGATGGAGAGACGGTGGCTGCGGGGGGATGGACAGGCTATGAATGGGATAGAGAAATCTCTATCTACCTGTTTAACCGTGCCACTGGCGAATTGCGCCAACGCATTATTACTGAACAACCTTCTGTGATTAACCACTTAGCCTACTCCCCAGATGGCCGCTATTTGGTAGCCAGCTTGGGGGGACAAAATGGCATCCGTGTCTATCGCACCTCCGATTATCGCCTACAGGCTAAAGATACAGATTATGGCAACAGAAGCTATTGGGCTGAATTTGACGCACAAGGGCGACTCGTCACTAGCAGTTATGATGGTTATATCCGCCTGTA
>LUTY01002403.1 GCA_001640045.1 Candidatus Thiomargarita nelsonii
GCGAATGTGTATTGAGATTTGATTTTGCGCTCAAGGATTTTACCCCGGAGCAACGGCAACGGGCGCAGGACATGCTTAAACCGATACCGATAACGGACAGGCAATCAGTGCTTGATGAGTTTAATAATGCACTGTCCAAAAACACCGTCCGCTCACCGTGGGCGTATTTTAGCACACTTGTAAGACAATATACTGCCGGAGCATTTATCCCGACCTCAGATTTTACAGCCCCCCGTAAAAAGACGGAGCGAGGGGCCAAAAAAACAGCGGCGCAAAAGCCGGAGGCGATAAAAGCCTGCCGTTATTGCACGGATGCAGGTGACTTGTGCTTTAACATCAAGGGGGAAAAATCAACAGTGTGGTGTGACCATGATGCAGAGCACATTATGAAATATGCCAGAGAGAAAACCGCCGTTATTGAGAGTGCAAAATCGGGTTATGAAAATCCTGAACAACCGACAACGCCCCCTATGGCTCATAAAGCCGATTTGGACGGACAGGATATTTTAAACCCTGCCC
>LUTY01002404.1 GCA_001640045.1 Candidatus Thiomargarita nelsonii
GGGCGGATAGATATGTCGAAGTGGCTCAAGTCCTTATGCCGCAAATGGTAGAAATTACTGAAAAACTTGAAGGGCAGAATTTTTCGGTGACTTACTCTGCCTTGGACGATAAAATTTATGTTAATCAACGCAATTTTTCCATTCAGCCCATTTCCGGCTATGTCCATGAATTTTGGAAAATGGCGGATGAAAAAGGCATCATAGAATTTGTGGAAAGCTTGAAGCTGTCTTATCCGGGCAAAAATATCACGGTTTATGGTGAATTTATTGGTCCGCGTATTCAGTCCAATATTTACAAATTGAAGGGTTTTGAGGTTAAGCTGTTTGATATTAAAGTCAACCATGAGTGGTTTACACCTGATATTCGACAGTCTATTATCGAAAAACACTTTGGTAATATGGACATTCATGTGCCAATTTTAGCCATGAATGTCATTTTAGAACAATGGTTGAATGGGAAAAGTTTGGTAGAAGCCTCACACGGGATTTCTCAGTTATGTAAAACAAACAGAGAGGGTA
>LUTY01002405.1 GCA_001640045.1 Candidatus Thiomargarita nelsonii
TAATCCGATTTATTGAAAAACTTATCCCACAAATTCACCACCGCACAAAATAAATCCGCAGTACGCTCAGCATCATAAATAGCAGAGTGAGCTTCGTTGTTATCCCAATCAAAGCCAGCCGCTCGTACTCCCTTTGCCAAAACAGTCTGTTTGAAAGCCAGTCCACTCAAGGTAGCCGTATCAAATGTGCTAAACCGATGAAAGGGACTTTTTACCTTAGTTCGATAACAGGCAGCCTTAATAAAGCTTAAATCAAACGAAGGATTATGTCCCACCAAAATGGCACGAGAGCACTTATGCGTTTTGACTGCCTTGCGTATTGGTTTAAAAAGGGTTTCCAAACCTTCCGCCTCCGATACCGCAAAACGAAAAGGGTGAAAGGGATCAACACCCAGAAAATCCAATGCCTCTTTATCAAGATTCGCACCTTCAAAGGGAATCACATGACAAAAATGTGTTTCATGACGTTGCCAGAAACCCTGTTTATCCAATTGTAAGGTCACGGCTGCCGCTTCCAAT
>LUTY01002406.1 GCA_001640045.1 Candidatus Thiomargarita nelsonii
CAGCTAATCGCACAGGTCGACAATACTTTATGCTGAATGGCGGGCCGTTTTGCCCAAAGAACTTCAGCAGGCGATTCGTGCTTTCCAAGGTCAGCCAGTACGTCTGGTTGACCCAGAAGAAACCAACCTAGTCTATGTCGTTTTACCAGCTGAAATATATGACCAGATGATGCAAAGATTATTTTATGATGACAACCCACTAACAAGTGAGGAGCAACGAAATTTGCTAATCAAGGCCGGTTTACGTGCTGGATGGGATGATCCAGAGATGGATATTTATAATGATCTTGATCCCCGGAGAAAATTATGAATGTTCAACGTGGTGACATCGTGCTGGTGGATTTTCCCTATAGTGATAAAACCGGGCATAAGGTGCGTCCTGCTCTTGTTGTGCAATCAGATGTGTGGAATCAGAGACTTGACGACACTATTATCGCGCTTATTACCAGTAGTCGTCATCGAAGAATCGGTGCTGCCACACAGTATTCGATTGACATTTCGACGGCTGAAGGTTAACA
>LUTY01002407.1 GCA_001640045.1 Candidatus Thiomargarita nelsonii
GCTTATCTGGAGGCAGTGCTAGAGCGTTTATCTTCTGGTGTCATTTCGCTGAATTATGAGCAACGCTTACGCACCGCTAATCCCGCTTTCGCTCAGATTATGGGTTTGCCATTAAATGAATTATTAGGCAAAACCTTAGCACAATTGCAAAACGATTATCCCACTTTAGTGCCTTTATGCACCGCCATTCAATCTTATTTCGCCACTCATGCCCAAGATTGGCGCGAAGAAATTACCTTATTTGGTGCAGCCGGACGAAAAATACTCATCTGTTGTGCAACCCAACTTTCTTTTGGACAAGGAGAACAAGAGGGATATGTAATCGTCTGTGAGGATGTGACAACTTTAATTCATGCACAACGAGATGCCGCTTGGAGTGAAGTCGCCCGTCGTCTTGCCCATGAAATTAAAAATCCGTTGACACCGATTCAACTGTCAGCAGAACGTTTACGGCAAAAATATTTGCGTAAATTACCCGAAAAAAATGTGGAAACTTTAGATCGTATGACTCATACGAT
>LUTY01002408.1 GCA_001640045.1 Candidatus Thiomargarita nelsonii
CTGCGCCGTCTGTAGCCTAATGCTGATTGCACTATAAATGAATTCATGTCCGATGGTTTTAGCACGTTGATTGTAAGTTGAAACCCTCTGTTGGAAGTCGTCGAGATTCATGCCTAAATCCAAGCCGAAGTTTGCGAAGTGGTAGATTCCCAATGCGGCAGACGCCAAATCGCCCGTCTCAAGGCCGGCTTCGTAGGTCTTGAGCGACATATCCAATGACTTTTTTAACGGCTCATTCCAGTGCAAAATACCCGATGTAATCGCTTCCAACGTTTTCGATTTACAGCGCGTATTGTTTGGGTTATCGAGCAAGTTCAACGCTACCTTTTGTAGCTGTTGGGCTGTCTTGACGGCTTCAGCGCTTTCATCAGAAGGAGAGGTGTCAATGGCCCCACATAGCAGAAGTCCGATAACACTAAAGAAGAATGGTGACCAGGGGCCATTTCCGTGTCGTAGCGATAAGCTGGCGCCTTTATAGGTTAACAAAGATAAAAGCTGAGGGTTGGCGATAAAGGCGT
>LUTY01002409.1 GCA_001640045.1 Candidatus Thiomargarita nelsonii
GGAGTTTATCCACATATGCTGGATCAGCGATGAGAGATAAGCGTCCCGTTATCAAGCGTTTTTCAGCCAAATCAGCCCGGTTCTATTATCTGTGACAGTGCCATTGCCATTGTCAGTGAAAGCTTTAGCTGGAATTTTTCCTCTGACTGGCCATACATGCAGCTTGTTTGTCTTGGCGTAATCGATGAATCTGCCATCTGATAGGAATACGCTCCATCTCAAAGACTTTTTGTCTGTTTGACTCTTGGACTCGGTAGACGACCAATACTTTGCCGACGGCACGTCTGAAAACACGTCACCCTCAGTCCACTTGCCTGTCCCATCCCCATTGGAAAGTGATGGGTTCCGGTATCTAGCATTCATCATTACTTGCCACTCATACTTGGTAGGTAAGCGCCAATCGCCAGGCTTAGAATTATCTCTGAGTCCACACTTGTTGCTATTCAGTTGTTTAACTAAATCACGCGCCTTGTCCCATGTTTCCACACCAAAACAATTGGCGTTTTTCAGCCAAATCA
>LUTY01002418.1 GCA_001640045.1 Candidatus Thiomargarita nelsonii
CTAGGAGGAAAAATTAACCCGAGTTGATGAGTACAACGACGGTTATAAACAAGCAAGTGTAGGGTGCGTCCTACGCACATTTTTGTCAATGTAGATCTATTTTACGTGGTAGACGGTGCGTAGGACGCACCCTACATTTAATCCAGGCTACGCTCGCTGTAATGTTTTCGCATAGTGGACGAAGGTTGCTACCAAAGTGCGATCCGTTAGACTGCTTTGATAATGTCGCTGGCTCGTTGGTAGAAATCAACAGCACCGTTTTCGTTATGAAGGAACGCCAACTGATGATAATCCAATGAATTTGTTGGATTCAAAAAAACACCCGTTATAAAAAAACCTCAGCTGGAACATGAAAACGATTACTGAGTGCATGGATTTGGCGAGTATTTAAATCGCGTTGACCATTAAGTACTTCCAATACCTCGTTTTCAGTACCAATTTCGTTGCTCAAACGACTTGACTTTAATCCGTGTTCTTCCATTAAATAAATTAAGATTTCTCTCCCTGAGACTTCTGGCATATGATAATGTTTATTTTCGTAAGTTTCAATTAATACGCCAAGTGTTTCCATTAAGCCGGCAAGAATATGCGTTTCATCTTCTCCCACGGTATCAATTAATTGATTAAGAAGAGCCACCGCCTTATCGTACTCTGCCTCAGTCTTAGGAACCGACAAAAAATTTTCAGCGTTCATCCAACAAGCCGTCGTCTTTTCAAGCACTTCACTCATCATTGTATCCTCTCATAATGTATAATATTTTTATAAAATTATTAGGATATTTAATTATTTTTCACATTCACCCGTCCAATAACTTAAGTCATATTCAGTATGTGTTAAAACAAATCGGATGTAAATTATTTGTCGGTTATAGTGGATTGCTGTAATTAGTCGATATTTATTACCGCCAATATTAAATACGGTGCAATTGCCTACTTTATCAGCACTTGGAAACACTTGTCGCACCTCATTAAAATTGAGGAAATTTGCTTTTTTGACTATTCCATACCAACGTGCCAAAGGTTCTTTCGCATCCTGATGTCTTTTTGCAAATTCATCCAGGGCTTTTTTTGAAATGACACGCATTTTGTATTCTCCATGTTTTACTTATGGTGAGGTAGCAACTACTTCGGGTTTGATGTATTGGGGTTTTTCGGATTTTTGAGGTTCATCTTTTTGGTTATTCATAAGTGTGACCTCAATTTGATGTCAATCTAAATTATGATAACTAATCAATCAACAAAGCTTTGCCATTACACGTTGGCAAATTCTTGTTCAAGTTTTTGCTCTCTTTTTTGCCTGAGCCGGTTTGCAACCTGCTCTGTAATGTTTTCGCATGGCGGACGAATGTGATAGAAATGGTGGGTTGAACGTCGCGCGGCTCCGTTACTTCGTTGCGCTATCGCTCTACCCACCCTACATTTCATCCATTAATCAACCCAGGCTACGCTCCAATGCCATTAAGTTAAGAATAACTGATTAATTTTATTAATATAAAAATGATATAGCCTGCTGGACGGGATTTGCAATCCAGTCCGGCTAATCTTGGTAAAAAAATATATAAAATCAAAATGTTAAGCTTAACTTAATGGCAGTGAGGCTACGCTCGCTATTGCCGTGAGTCACTCATCAGTTGACTGTTGTGCTGATTGTAGCACTATTATTGGCAGTATTGGGGTCGGGTTCATTGCCAGTCACGCTAGCCGTGTTACTGAGTTCGCCTACTGCTGTCGGGGTGACGACGATGGTCACCGTGGCACTGTCGCCATTATTGAGCGTCTCCAAGTCACAGGTAATTGTGCTCGTCCCGCTGCAACTGCCTTGGCTGGGGTTGTCCGAAACCAAGGTGACTTCAGCAGGCAGCGTATCGATCAATGTCACTCCTGTGGCAGCATCAGGACCGTTGTTCGTTACCGTGAGGGTATAGGTGAGGTCCTGCCCTACGTTCACCGGATCAGGCGCGTCGCTCTTGCTCAGTGAAAGATCCACAAACGGTACAAGAATCACATTGTCGCCTACATTTCGATCTTTGAACTCGCTCTGAATGCCTACCCCGATGTAGAAGCCTGACCCTGGGTAGTCTGCCAAGTTCAGTACCGCTACCTGGTTTTCGCCGGCCGGGATGTCCAGCGTAGTGGAAACCAGCGGCGTGGTACTCGGGGTCGGTAGTTGGTCATAGATACCCACGATCACTCCGTTAGCATCTCGTATCCCCTCGTTGAAAACCCTGAAATTCACCATTAAGCTCCCGTCTGGGAGGGTGCTGGCGACAATACTTGTCGAGCGTAGTACAAGGTCAGGTAAAATACCTACACTGGCCCATTCATCGTTGTTCGCCTCGTCAGCCTCAACGACAACGTCGTCGGGATCTGCCACCGCGTAAATGAGGTAGCTGTCTGTAGGTGTGCTGGTAGCGTCCCAGACCACTTGGACTTCTGTCTCCGCGCCAGCTTCTAGACTTGCGGCACTCGCCGTAGCTACTACTGTGCCGGTAATGGGATCATCCAACCGGAATGCCACATCGACCGGTGTCGCTGTCACAACCCCCGTGTTGCTTAGTGTCGCCGTCAGCGTGATGTCTTGCCCGCTGCCATAGGCGACCTGTACACCTTCTACCGTTAGATCAGGTACGGCGGCAAAGAAGTGGGCCGTGTTATTGGTCTCGTCCGACTCGGTCACTGTTCCATTGGGATCGGCCACAGCGTAGATATCGAAAGGATCGCCGCTTGCGGGTACTGTCCAGTCTACAGTAAGAGTCGTCGTCATGCCACCTGCTAACGTGAGAGTAGCTGTAGCCGTATCGATGAGCGTCCCACCTGTCC
>LUTY01002411.1 GCA_001640045.1 Candidatus Thiomargarita nelsonii
TCGCCACTCAAGAAATCATCTTCGGTTTGGACACTGCTTGCCATCAAAACATCATCTGGGAATGCGCCTGCAAATTTACCTTTAACCTCAACCAAGAGCCCATTATTAAGTACTCCTCCAGAAACCTCCAATATCAAAACCTGGCTATAGTCGATAGTGAGATCACCAATCACAAAGGTTTGTGTAGCAAGATCAAGCTGCTCCACTCGTCCAACGACTTCAAATTCAGCAGTGCTGCTCTCTCGCACAATGAGTGTCGCATGAATAATCCCATCAGCATCCACCAATCCACTCACATTCACAACATCGCCCACATTCAATTCAGTGAGTTCTATAATACCGTCAAGTACTGTCAATTGATCAACTGTCACCGTCTGTCCCAGTACGATCAATGTATCATCATCAATCTCCTGAATAGGACCTTTGACATTTTCGTTAAAGTTGATGCGCGAGGCATTCCCAGTATTTCTATTAGGATCAATAGTGCCTTCAACTTGCACCACCATGCCAACTTTCA
>LUTY01002412.1 GCA_001640045.1 Candidatus Thiomargarita nelsonii
CGGAATTACCTCCAATCGTACCGAGGGCGGAAGGCGAACCCTTAGTTTGGTCTTTTGCTCAACAACGCTTGTGGTTCTTGGCACAATTGGAAGGCCAAAGTGCAGCCTATAATATGCCGGCCGCCTTGCGTCTTACTGGCCAACTCAATGAAACGGCATTACAACGCGCTTTGACTGCTTTAATCCAACGCCATGATAGCTTACGTTTATGTTTCCCAGTGCTTGATGGAGAGGCGACGGTACAACGGAGCGAAGTTTATAACCCACTGAGCGTCACTGATCTCAGTCAGTTATCTTCAAGAGAACAACAAAGCCAAGTGACGGAATGGACTGCCAATCATGCTCAAACACCGTTTGACCTGAGCACCGGTCCTCTATTGAGTTTGCGCCTCCTCAAACTAAGCCAACAAGAACAGATATTGCTGTTCAATATGCACCATATTATCAGTGATGGTTGGTCAATAGGCGTGCTGATTCGGGATTTACGTCAGTTATACAATGCTTATGCCCAAAACCA
>LUTY01002413.1 GCA_001640045.1 Candidatus Thiomargarita nelsonii
TTGCACCTTTTTGCTGAGTTTTTCAGTGAGAATCGCCCAACCGTCCCAATCTTGTTCAGCCATGCCATCTTCAATGGAAAGAATGGGATAGTTATCAACCCAAGCGGCGAGGTAGTCCACAAATTGTGCAGAATCCAGCGGTTTGCCGTCAACATGATATTGACCGTTTTTATAAAATTCTGAACTCGCCGCATCTATACCTAACCAAATATCTTCTCTCTGCTTAAATCCGGCTTTTTCAATCGCCTCCAAAATCACCCCGATTGCTGCTTCATTAGACGTTAAATTGGGCGCAAATCCCCCCTCATCACCCACTGCCGTATTCAAACCTTTTCCTTTTAAAACGCTTTTCAAGGCATGAAAAACTTCCGCGCCATAGCGCACCGCTTCACTCAAAGAGGAGGCACCGGTGGGGATAATCATAAACTCTTGTAAATCAACATTATTATCAGCATGTTCGCCACCGTTGATAATATTCATCATCGGCACTGGCATTTGCATTGGACCAGCCCCCCCC
>LUTY01002414.1 GCA_001640045.1 Candidatus Thiomargarita nelsonii
GCGGTGCTAACATCAAAAAAAAAATGACCAACACCACAAACTATCTCAGCCCCTTATATCCCACCCTCACCCCCAAGCAACGCCAAAATTGGGGACGATTATATGGCAGCAGCGTCGGATTAGTGATAAGCCAAGCCGCTCAAAAAACACCCGTGATTGTGATAACCCCCGATTCCCTATCCGCGCAACGCTTGGTTGAAGATATTCAATTTTATGGCAAAGCAGACTTGCCTTTACTGATTTTTCCTGATTGGGAAACCTTGCCTTATGATCTATTTTCTCCGCATCAAGACATCATTTCTGAACGCCTAACCACGCTCTATCACTTACCAGACATTGAGCAGGGCGTATTAGTCTTGCCTGTCAACACCTTAATGTCCCGTCTCGCACCAACTGACTATGTGAAAGCCAAAAGCTTATTACTCACCACCGGGCAACATTTAAATCCAGGAAAATGGTGTCAACAATTAGAACTCAGCGGCTATCGTCGCGTTGAACAAGTCATGGAACATGGCGA
>LUTY01002415.1 GCA_001640045.1 Candidatus Thiomargarita nelsonii
CGCGAATGTGAGACGGCTGGGGTGAGTGTTATTTTGTTGCCGGATCGGCGTAAAGGGGCAGAAATATCCGCAACACACGCGGATCGTAAAATCGAAAAAATAATTCTTTGTCATCCGGATCTTTAACTTTCAAAAAGCGGCGGAGATGTTCAAGCAATTGTTCTAATTCGACATCCTCCGCCGCTGTGAGAAAAATCCCCCAACTTTTTCCCCAGCCTTCATCAAGCATCCAAGCTAATAGGCGCGACTCCATGTCTACCTTAACGAGATATGGGGCAACGTCAATGAGTTCCGCTTGCGGTGTCTCAAAAAAAAGGGAAAAATATTCCGGATCATCTTCTAACTCGAATAGTTGTGCCGGCATAGCTTCAACACGCGCTGCGTCTAAGATAACATATAATTGTTTATCTTGTGCAAAGCTTAATTGGTAGAGTGTGTCTCTAAGTGTATTCATAATTGTTCCCTCACCCAGCAGCTCGCCAAAAATATGCTACTGTTTTCGGAACGCTCATTCGAG
>LUTY01002416.1 GCA_001640045.1 Candidatus Thiomargarita nelsonii
TCAACTTGTACGCCGCACAGATCAATAAATTTCAAGGCTAAAAGCTAAAGTAGTTCACAACAAACTGACACTCATCAACTGTAGTTGTTTTTTATAAACCCTGTCAGTTACTTAGAATACAATTCTACTACAAGTTGTTCATTAATATCACTAGGCAATTCCATACGTTCCGGGCTTGATTTAAACACACCCTGCATCTTATTAGCATCAACATCAACCCATTCTGGAAAACCATATTCTTGGGCACTGCTTAATGCCGCCTTAATACGCATTTGTTCCCGGCTTTTTTCACGAATGCTGATAACATCATTTGCTTTGACTTGATAGGAGGGAATATTGACCACCTTATCATTGACCAAAATCGATTTATGGCTGACCAATTGTCTCCCTTCCGCTCGCGTCACCGCAAATCCCATGCGATACACCACGTTATCTAAACGACTTTCAAGTAATTTCAGCAAATTCTCACCAGTTGAACCTTTTAAACGACTGGCTTTGACATAATAGTTATGAAATT
>LUTY01002417.1 GCA_001640045.1 Candidatus Thiomargarita nelsonii
TCATCATCAAAAATCTTTTTGGTTTCCCACACCATTTTCATCTCTTCCTTGGTATAGCCATTTTCCATGAATTTATCAATGTGTGGCAAAACATTAAAAGCGATTTGTTTGGGATAAACTTCGGGCGTAATGGGTTTGCCATTGAGCAACGCAGCCGTTTGCCCTGCAAGTTCTTCAATGGCTTTTTTACCGCTGCCAGAGACTGCCTGATAAGTCGCTACGTTAATCCGCTCAATCCCAACGGCATCATAAATGGGTTTAAGGGCAACCAGCATTTGTATGGTGGAACAATTAGGATTGGCAATGATATTGCGTGATTTATACTGTGCTATCGCATCTGGGTTGACTTCTGGCACGACGAGGGGAATATCCTTGTCTTGGCGAAATTGTGAAGTATTGTCCACAACCACGCAGCCTGCTTCTCCAGCACGCGGGGCATAAATCGCCGAGACTGAGGCACCTGCGGAAAACAGGCCAATTTGTACTTTGGAAAAGTCAAATTTTTCTAAATCCTCA
>LUTY01002428.1 GCA_001640045.1 Candidatus Thiomargarita nelsonii
GCATTTGATTTGTATGTAGCTTTTGCGTTACCGGATGGATACATGATACCGTTGATATTCAGAAGTGATATAGGATTCGTTACAGAAATACGCCCTTTCAAGAAGGACATAAAGCAAGAGAACAAATTATTCACTATCCTAGATATTGAAAAAGTCGCTCAGTGCTTGGGTGGAATTTATACCTATTATGCGGGCCTATTTTTTCCGGAGACTGATGAACTAGCCTCTAATCTTGCCGTCGGAAAAGTCACATTTGAGGACAAGTGTGAGTAATGGCCAGGACGTCCAAGATAAATCTTGAACTCCTAAAATAACATACAATGAGGATAATAAACAATTATGTTTAGACATTTTGCAATATATTTTCTCTTATCACTGATAGGAGTCGTTCATGGCGCGACGGTAAATCTTACCGTAAGCCCAAGTTCAGTCGCTGAAGGTGAATTTTTCACGCTCACAGTCTCATTAGATAGTCCCAATCAGAAAGACAGTGCTGTGGTTTCTATTAAACTAATAGAGGGTGATAAAAATGATTTAAGCACCTCGGTTTTCCCTGCGGTAACACTCAATAACAATAATCAAGAAAAATCTTTTTCCATTGAGGCACTGAAAGACGACCTAGCAGAAGCTACAGAAACGTTTACCTTCAAAATAGGTATAATCCCTACTGGCAATGTCACGCTGGACCAAGATAGGCAAACAGTAAGCGTAAGAGACCAAGAAGTCGGCCAATTCAAATTCACCTCATCCAGCTTTAGCGTGAATGAAAACGCAGGGAATGCCATTATCACTGTTGAGCGCGTGAATGGTAGCGATGGCATAGCCACTGTCAATTATGCCACCAGTAATGGGGCAACGGGCAGCCTCACTTGGCTCGATGGAGAGATGGGCAGCAAGACCTTTACTGTTCCTATCATTGATAATACGGCTATTGACGGTGATAAAACGGTCAACTTACAATTGACCAACAATTCGTCAGTGGAGATTGCCACACTCACTATAATAGACGATGATATAATTATAACAGAGCCTCCTGAGGAGGAAGAAGGTCAAATACAATTCACCACCAGCTTGAGCGTGAATGAGAGCGACGAGAAAGTCTCCCTCACTGTTGAGCGCGTGGGCAGTAGCAAGGGTGAATTCTCGGTAAATTATGCCACCCGTGATGATACGGCCATCGCCGGGAAAGACTATGAAGCGGCAACGGGCACCCTCACTTGGCGCGATGGCGAGAGTGGCTCTAAAAAAATTTCCATTACCATCAAGAATGATAAAGAGTTTGAAGAAGACGAAACGTTTTCTGTGGAAATCAAAGACTCAGCCGGTAATCTCCTCGCTATTACCAAATTAACCATTAATGATAAAAGCGCAGAGAAAATCTTGATAGAGATAGGGAAAAATCCTATCCAGCGTAAAATAGGCAAAGTGCTTGGGAGGATTTGTCAGTTCGGTAAACCTACCGAGGATTTAAAGGAGCGATGCGAGGAATTGATAAATAATGCCGATGAGTTCCCTAATGAGGTAGCCAATGCCCTCCAACCGATAGCCCCTGAAGAATTCATGGCTCAAGGCGACATCGCCTTGCAAAGCGCCGCCACCCAATTTAAGAATGTCAATGCCCGAATGGATGTGTTACGCATCGGTGTCAGGAATTTCCGTCTAAATCTGTCGGGACTGAATCTTAACATCAATGGTCAACGATTGCCGATTCAACTGTTTACAGATGCAACGACCAAGAATGTTGGAGCCGGTTTTAGCCGATTAGGCGCATTTGTCAATGGTGAGATCAGTTTTGAAGATAAAGACACCACAGACAGCGAATCGGGCTTTGAACTCAGCACACTGGGATTAACAGCGGGGATAGATTATCGTTTTACAAATAATTTCATTGCTGGCATGGCATTGGGTTACAGCAATAGCGAGAGTGACCTCAATGCGAACGGTGGCAATATAGATAGTGATGGCTATAGTGTGACTTTGTACGGTACTTTTTACCAAAGCAATGATTTCTATATTGACGGATTGTACAGTTATGGTAGTAATAGTTACGATAGTGAGCGCAATATTGTTTATCAGGTGGTCACGCCTATCAATCAAACCGCCTTTTCAAGCAACGACAGTGATCAACACGCATTGGGGCTTGGAGTGGGATATCATTTCAATCGACAAGCTTTCACCTTGACTCCCAATGTTCGCCTTGATTATCTTAAAACGGAAATTGATGGATTTAGTGAAGAGTTCAACGATCCGAACGCAGACGGTGCCAGTTTGGGACTGGCGATAGACAGCCATGAGGTCGAATCATTGAGGCTGACACTAGGCGTTCAGGCGGATTATACGCTTAGCCAATCATGGGGCATTTTAATCCCACATGCCAACTTAGATTATGTGCATGAATTTAAAGATGATGTCCGCCAACTGACGGGTCGGTTTTTGGACGATGGGAGTAGAGAAAGCTTTAGCTTGAGTTCTGACGCGCCTGACAGAGATTATTTTAATCTTGGTTTAGGCTTATCGGCACAATTCACCCAGGGCAGAGCAGCCTTTATCCGCTATGAGGGCACATTAGGTTTACGTGATGTTGAGCGTCATGCCATTATGGCGGGAATGCGGCTTGAGTTTTAAGTGGAGGTGCAAGGTGCGCCGCAGACACGCCTGAAACGAAGTAAGGCAACTCCCAAATAATAATATACCAAGGGCAACCACAAGGGATTGCATGGGCAACCATAAAGGATTGCCCCTACAATATTTATTGGCATGTAGGGGCAATCCCTTGTGGTTGCCCCATCGATGGTATATTTATTTTTGGAAGTTGCCTAA
>LUTY01002419.1 GCA_001640045.1 Candidatus Thiomargarita nelsonii
AAGATATTCTCGTTGATTATGAAGGCGATAATGGAAGGGCTTATTTGTTGGCATGGGATGATAAATTCAATGATGCGTTTACGCTAATTCATCCTGATTATCGTGAAGACGCTATTGTTTTCCAAAAGAAACCAGATTCACCACTTTGGATATATTTGGCATCACCCGTTGATGTTGCAGTCTCTAAAGTGTCAAGATTTGTTGATATAGACAAAGCAGATATTCGTCTGCTTGCCGAAAGGGGACTGATAACGGAAAATGAATTTGCAGAGCGTGCAGAAACAGCCCTACTTTATTGGGTAGGGAATGATTTGATGTTGAAATATAACATCAGGGATGCAAAAAAAATTATACGGGATGCCTCTTGTCAAAAAAAATTTTAGTGCTGTGTACCCAATAACAATTTGAGCTGTTTTGTTGTGTACATTATTCCAATGTTTTTAATTTATGAGATCATTATGAACTCAACTACATTACAACAACTATTTGAAGACATAAGCGAGTTTAAAATGACTC
>LUTY01002420.1 GCA_001640045.1 Candidatus Thiomargarita nelsonii
CAATTGACATTAATGACAGGTCGTTTTTCCCGTCCCCAGCCTCTATCATCTGGCAAAGAGTGGCCTGTCGCCTTTGCAAACGGGTCGTACTCTTCAAACGTGATCTCATATCTACTCATAGAAAAAGACTGTAAAGTGACCTCATGTTGGGGGCGTTCATCGTGATAGGGCAAAGAATTAGCACTACCCATCTTAAATGTACCACCTGGTAGTTTGAGCATCAATGGCCCTTTCCCTCCCTGTTTTAATTGGTCACGATATCTCCGAAGCGGTTTAAGCTTTGGCATGAATTTTGCTTCAGCTTCATTTTTGATAACAGGCTTATCAGTTGGTTGCTTTGTTACGGATACTAGAGGAGTCAGATTGCTTGGTTCAACAGATTTTTCTTGTATTAACAATGGGGTTAAAAATATGAGCCCTAGTAGGAGTGAAAACACACTGCCAACAACGATTCCTATCAACAAAGCTTTGTTGCCACCATAAGAAGGAGAACTGCTCGCTCTATCTCTTTCTAAT
>LUTY01002421.1 GCA_001640045.1 Candidatus Thiomargarita nelsonii
AAAACCATAAGTCGTATTCATATGTCAATAATTATCAATATTTTTGTGTACTATATCACCAGCATTGATTATGGGCAAGGTCCTTGGCAGTTCTACATTGAACCGTCGGATAGTTCTGGGGCAGGGTATTACCCTGAACCCGGCACACAGATGTGGGATAATTACCGGATTACTATAGTCAGTCCTTTGGGTGATAAGGAAGAATATTTTTACAACGCCAGTAGTAGAACAGGTTGGCACGTTGCGCCGAGCCAATACGCAGACTACGGCAGTTCAAAGAATAATGGCCAAAGCACTGTCAAGAAAACCCACTATCGATACACCAGCGTATCTGGCAAGGGCAAGATTTATCGAATTGACTATCCTGACGGTGGATATGTCACCTATAGCTATGATTCATCAGGTAACAAGACTGCCATAACCGCAAGTGGCCTCGGCACTTATAATTTGACATACGACAGTTTTGGCAATGTCACCTCGATTACCGATCCCAATAGCAATGTGGAAACTTATGTG
>LUTY01002422.1 GCA_001640045.1 Candidatus Thiomargarita nelsonii
CATCACGCTGGCAGCGTATGACACTACCTATCGGTGCCGTTATCGTCGTTGGGGGCAAAGCTTGAGCCGCCCAAATGCGTAATGTTTGCCCAAACAAAATAGCTTGGGCAATAGGCCAAGGATTAAAGGCGTGTACTTGGCGCTCTAAAAAAATCGCAGACGCTTGCCAATCTAATTGCGCCTCTGCCTTTTCCAGTTTTTTTGCATAAGTCGCCAACTTATCATCCTGTGCTGTTGCCGGCAATTTTTCAATTTCATCTATTGATTCAAGCAGCACTTGCCCTCCTAATGCTGCCAAGCGATCATGCAAACTTTGCCCAATATCATCAGGTAAAATCTTACAAGTTTCCTTTTTGAGTATGGCACCCGTATCTAGTCCAATATCCATTTGCATCAAAGTGATACCGGTTATAATATCGCCTGCCAATAAGGCACGTTGAATCGGCGCGGCACCACGCCACTTGGGTAATAATGAGGCATGTACATTAATACAACCAAAACGGGGAGCCTCCAGCA
>LUTY01002423.1 GCA_001640045.1 Candidatus Thiomargarita nelsonii
TCTTTTTATCGTCACGCTGAAATAATCAGGATTTGGCTTATCCGAAAGAGAATAGCATCTAACAACCTTTTCTGATGTTTGCCTTACTTCGTTTTTGACCTCCAATTGAAAAGTCAGAAACTGTCCCGGTTTGAATGATGGCAGTGGATTTCTATCAACTGGCGTTAGGAAAAAAGAGCAAATAGTTTTGTTTTGATCTTCAACCACTTTACGCTGAACTTTAAAATCACGAAATCCAGTCCATGATGGCTTTGTGGGTGAAACTGATAAGATGCTATGCGAAACGTATGCTTCTTGATTGTCTTCAATAAAGTCCAAACGCTTTTTCAGTTCCTCGTAGGACAGCCAATGCCGATAAAATGCAATTAAAGCGAAAATGGCAACCTGAACGGCCACAACCATAAAAATAATTAATGTTAGTTCTTGAGTATTCATGAGATTTTATACATGACTACATTCAATACCTTCGCCAAATCAAAACTGTTACCGTCAGTGGTTGATTTGTTCTGTTCATG
>LUTY01002424.1 GCA_001640045.1 Candidatus Thiomargarita nelsonii
CGCCCACCCAGGATAATGTTTTTGTCTATATTTTTATGGTCGATTCTCATAACAATGTAGCGCGTTTATTCCCGACTGACGATTTTAAAGGGGCGGCAAAGCTCAATAAAAACCCTGTCAAAAAAGGGGTAGAATATTTTGTGCCGGCGGCATTCAGATCGTTTAAATTGGATGACAACATTGGTGAAGAAAGCCTTTATTTGATTGCCATCCGACAACCGGATGATGTACTAGAGAGCCAATATAAGGAGATGCTATTGGCGCAACAGGCTAAGGATTTTGAAAAAATCACTTTCACGCAAACTCAGTTATTCGTAGAAATCGAAATGAAGGCCAAAAAAGAGCGTCTTATTAGCCCCGAACTTGTCGAGGATGTTCCGCAAAACGCTCCCGTGACTTTTGAAGAACAAGGTGAAGCCTTTTCGGTGTTGCCCCAATATTTAAAAAATATGTGTGAAGGATGCGTGTATCAGGTGACTTTTCAACATCGCTGATGTTCGCCAAGTCAAAACCAG
>LUTY01002425.1 GCA_001640045.1 Candidatus Thiomargarita nelsonii
GTTGTATCATTTTAATGGGCGTTATTCTTATGCAGAAACGAGTGGTAATATTGATGCAGAAATGCATGACGGAACCGTGGACCTGTTTTTGAGGAAAAACCTCTTCACCAGTTCCACTATGTATAAGGTCCAGCATCATAATATGGATTTCTCTCTACTCGCTATGGGTATGAAGACAACAAATCACTCGTTCCACCAACAGTTCTCTTTTGCGGTAACGGACAAGTTATCTGCTGTTGCTGGTTTAAGGTGGGACCGCAATAACCAAAAATATTTGGACAAGCGTTTGATTTACTATGGGGGGTTGCTTTTTAACCTATTCGATTCTCCGAAATTCAAAGTGAGCTTGTTCGGCTCCTATGGTGAAACAGAAACAGCATATATGAGCGAAGAAGTACAGAATACGTTCCTATATAGCGATTTTCCCTCAGTCGATGATTATGACTCTGATTTTGCGTATTTTAATCAAACACTGAACTGGAACATCACTGACACTGTTACCTTTTCTGAGCAAG
>LUTY01002426.1 GCA_001640045.1 Candidatus Thiomargarita nelsonii
GCTGGGTTTTCCCGAAAAAAAGATTTTTCTGGGTTATGATGCCGTTGATAATGATTATTTTCATCAAGGTGCTGTTAGACAAACTCAAATACCTAAAAAACCTTATTTCATAGCAGTTACTCGCTTGATTAAGCGCAAGAATATTGAGCGTCTTGTCAAAGCTTATGCGGTTTACCGTGAAAAAGTGGGTGTTGATCAAGCTTGGGAACTGGTGATATGTGGTAGTGGTGTTGAAGCACCGGCGATTAAAGTGCTCATTAACGAAAAAAATATAACGAATTATGTGCATTTACCGGGCTTTATCTCATATAAGGAGATTATAAACTGGTATGGGCTTGCTAATGCCTTTATACATCCCGCATTGCAAGAACAATGGGGACTGGTGGTCAATGAAGCTTGTGCGGCAGGCTTGCCGATTTTAGGGAGCCGTACTGTAGGGGCTTGTGCGGAACTTGTCCGCGATGGCGAAAATGGTTTTTTATTTGAGCCAACCGATTTATATGACATAAGCGATT
>LUTY01002427.1 GCA_001640045.1 Candidatus Thiomargarita nelsonii
AGGCAACTCCCAAATAATAATATACCAAGGGCTTGCGCGTGGGATTGCCCCTACATTCAATGCGAATATGTAGGGGCAATCCTTTATGGTTGCCCCTTATGTGGTATATTTATTTTTGGAGTTGCCTGATATATTTGTTTGTTTCTACAATCCGCTTATTTATTGAATTCATTTATTTTAAGGAGATATTATTTTGGCTAATTCTGCACAAGCGACAAAACGAGCTCGCCAAGCTGAAAAACACCGTAAACACAATGCGAGCCAGCGCTCTATGTTGCGTACTTATTTGAAAGCAGTGGTTAAAGCGATTGCCAGCGGCGAACAGGCTGCCGCACAAGCTGCTTATAAAACGGCGGTACCGATTATAGATCGCATGGCTAATAAGCGTTTAATTCACAAAAATAAGGCGGCTCGGCATAAAAGTCGTCTGAATGCTCGTATCTTTGCTATGCAGCCTTCATCTTAATTTTCACTTTTTTGTTTCTCGTTCCCACGCTCTGCGTGGGAATGCCTGC
>LUTY01002437.1 GCA_001640045.1 Candidatus Thiomargarita nelsonii
CGTCACTCGCAGATGATCCCGCGACAATAGTTCTTTCAATACTGTCACCAAGTACGCCGGTTCAACCAAGCGGGCGCAACGTGGCACCGCATACATGGCAACCCGCGCCCGATCACTGTCCAAATATTGTAATAAAATTGGCAAGGCGGCACTCGGACGATCAATCCAGCTTAATGCGCCTAATGCCGCTTCAATGATAGCAACCTCTTCGCTCTTGAGGTAAGTCGCAAAGGTGGCAGTGTCGCTAGTCGGAATCTGTGCCAGTGTGTGTATGGCTTGAACCCGTTTGTAATCCTCCTGTTTATTATCCTTAGCCACCGTATGCAGCCACTTTGTAAAAGCCTGTTGCTGCCGGGGTAGCCAGCGGTGAAAACCATTGCTTGCCGGTAGCAGATAAAACGTTTTACCGGTCAAAAACCGCCCTTTGATGGGTTTACCCGTCAAAAATGGATCTAACCATTCTTGGCGGTGGCGGTGTAAGTGTTGAAATACACTATCATGGGTGATAACGGATGGATCGCTATCCAGTAACTGACGCACACGGATATCACGGGTTTTAGGGGCGGCAAGCCATAAACTGATAGCTTGTCTTGCCAAATAGTCTGGTTTCGCGTTGATAACCGTTTCCAGTAAACTTTGCAGCGTTACCATCTCCCAGCCACGTTTGTCCAGTGCTTGCGCCAATGCCAATAATAAATTATGCTGTTCATATTTTTCAAAAGCGCGAATCAGTGGTATAAAGCCTTCGACAATTGCCTTTTCGGTACCGCGTGGCAGGTTTTTAGAAAGAGAAGGTAGCCGCATTGAGTATGTATCATGTTGCGCTATTTTGCATAAGGTGTCCAACGAAAAGCTGAACAATTCGCTTTTTGGTACCGTGACAGATAAGAGCCTGAAAGCCAAGTTTCCAATCAGAGTGAGCGTCGCATAAGAACTATCCCGTGCTTCTATGCTAAAATCAACCATTTGTGTTAGCAGAGTGACATGATCTGCTTGAAACAGGCGCGGAGGCACTTTCTCTAGGGCTTCCCAAACGACGTTTCGTACTGGATCTTGCTCATTTTTCAAACGTTGCAAAAAAGTGAGCGTTTTGCTTAAACCCCGACGGTAGCGGGCGGTACAACGAACCAATAATGCTAATGCCTCAGCGCGTTCATCTGCTAGTGCAGCGGATGCGGCTTGTTCCAAGACTGGACGGGCGTTATCAATGTCATCATAAGCCGTCATAGCCAGTTGGCGTTGTGGATTTTCGCGGATTTCGCGTCGAGTCAACATCTGTTGAGCTAATTTAGATCGCTCAGCATGGGGTAATACATCCAATAATTCATCTGGCCATAATGTGTGCTGGGTATCAATCTCTGAATATGCTGCTGCAAAACGCGCAGCTCGTACTGACGGTGGTAATTGCGCCAAGGCTAGGGCAACATGCTCAGGTTGTTCCACCAAGGGTTGCAGTAAGCTAACTTGTTGTTCTGGCGAAAATAAGCGAAAATGCTTGAAGACTGCCATTGGTAAGCCGCGCCTTCGCAATTCTTCACGATAGTCGGCGCGTGTCAGTAAAGTGAAAATCGCCTCTGGCACTCGTTTAGTCAAAATTTCAAGCAGTTTTGATGGAATACCTGGCAAGTTATAGCTAGAAGTCCAATAAGATACACTGCCGGTCAAATTCTCGTATCGGAAACTGGGTGGCGCAGAAGAGAGGTCAAGAAATGCCGCTATAAATTCCACGACTTTTTCAGGCTGCTGTAATGCCAATGGCGCCCAAGCAGTATCAAAGCGCAACCACAAGCTATGGTAGGTACGCCGAGGGGCTGTTTCAAAAGTTTGTTGCAGGTGGCGGATAAGAATATCAGGATATCGCCAAGCGAGTAGTCGCCAATTGTGGATAAGGTGGCTCTCTTCTGCTAGAACTTGTTCAAGCGTTGCTGGGGTACAAGCGGGCAATAATAATATTGCCAATTTGTTCCCGAAATGAGCACGAATTTGAGGCAATAAGCGTTCAGCCAATTCGGTTCTACGCTGTTGAACAATGGCTTTAATCAAACGTTGGCGCGTATCAGGAGCCACTTTTAATACCACCGCTGCCAGTGCCTCATCATCCGCCACCGCCCAACAAGCGGCGGCGGCATAGTTTCGGAGTAACACCGAATCCGATTGTAAGGCAGCCAGAATACGTGTACTATCGCGTGCAGCGACACTGGCAAACAGGCAAAGCATTTGCTCGTAGCTATCACCGCTTGGACAACTTCATCTAAACGCTCCGTCACAGCCCCGTCGCGGCAACAAGTCAGCAAGACTTCCAATGCTGATTTCCATTCAGGGCTATTCTCTAAATCAATGATTCTGCTCACAGCGGCGGCCGCAATCTCCGCTTCGACACCCACTGTCCATGCCTTCAGGGCGATAAAGGCTTCGCGGCGAACCTGCACTTCTGTATGTTGCGTCAATTTGACTAATAACCGGGCATAACGCACACGGGCAGCTTCCGCTAATGCACTGGGTTGCTGCGTACACAGGCTGCGAGTAATATCTATATCTTCACTCTGTACCATTTCTTCCAGAAATAGCCAAGCTTCCTCATGGTTGAGCAGATTTCGAGCGGCGTGTCCAATAGCAATCTGCACATCACGGTGAATGGACGGACGTTGCCACTGTGTACGCAGTAATGGGATACTGGCAGAAGAGGCATAAGTGCCAAGCAAGCGAATAGCTTCTTTATGCACCGTCACTCGCAGATGATCCCGCGACAATAGTTCTTTCAATACTGTCACCAAGTACGCCGGTTCAACCAAGCGGGCGCAACGTGGCACCGCATACA
>LUTY01002429.1 GCA_001640045.1 Candidatus Thiomargarita nelsonii
ATAAGCACAATATCTAATTCACTAAATGGCTGATCATCGGCATAGAGTTGGCCTTTTTGAGGGTGGTAGAATCCCAATATAAGTTGAATAATGGTGCTTTTGCCAACACCATTAGGACCCCTAATGCCTACTGTCGTATGAGGATGAATGGTGAGATTGAGGTCATGCAGGATGGGTTCGTCTCGATATTGAAAAGAAACCGATTCAAAAGTGATTTTTCCCTTGAAGCTTATTTGTCTATGACCAGAATAGGGGCTGGTATCTTTTATCTGCAAGAGGTTAAATAACGTCGTCAGTGATTCATTGCCCGTAATTAGGTTGGGAATAGCAGACAATATAGTATTGATATAGTTATTTAATAAGCCAACGGCAACATAAAATGACAGAAGTGCCCCTAAAGTCATAAACTCGGCAGCGACGGCTATCCCCCCAACGATTAAAATAATCACTTTAATCGCCGTCATGGTGGTAGTTTGGGCAGAACCATAGAGCGCATATATCCAAGCCATTGATAT
>LUTY01002430.1 GCA_001640045.1 Candidatus Thiomargarita nelsonii
GCGAAAATAAAATATCGCCAATTCTTTCAGACCAATTTTTTTCTAAAATGCCTGAAATTTCTGAACTGACTTGCAAAAGTGCTTTGGAGCCGGCTTCTATTTTATCTATGTATCTGAATTTATTGACGCTTACTTTTTTGGCGACGATTGAAAGATCATTTCTAAGCAAATCGACAACCATAACATGTTCCGCCTTTTCCTTTTCATCGGCTAAAATCTTTTTGTGAGCATTTAAAATGTCGGCATCAATAGTGCCTTTCATAGGATAAGTTTTAATCAGATTGTCTTTAATTTTAATAAAGCGTTCAGGCGAAAAGGTGATAAATTGGTCTTTAAAATAAAGCTTAAAAGGGGCTTGACTGGAGAGAAAGATATTTAAGAGTGAAGTATTTACTTCTATTTCTGTTGGAAAGGTTAAATTGAGTAGATAGGTATTGCCCTCAATCATTTCTTGGATAACTGTGTTAAAAGCCTTTTTGTATCTGGCAAAACTGATGGCTTTTTTTTTTAATTAA
>LUTY01002431.1 GCA_001640045.1 Candidatus Thiomargarita nelsonii
GGGGGGGCACTCGCTGCTCGCTGTGCGTCTGTTCGCGCAAATCGAAAAAATATTTGGTCGTAATATTCCCTTGACAGTCCTTTTCCAAGCACCGACGATTGAGCAACTAACCAAGATTATCCGTCAGAAAGGATGGTCAGCACCTTGGTCATCGTTGGTGCCGATTCAGGCCGACGGCTCCAAGCCACCTTTCTTTTGTGTGCCGGCGGCAGCCAGTACCGCCCTAAGCTTTGAAAAATTGGCGCGTCATTTGGGGACGGATCAGCCTGTTTATGGGTTGCAACCGCTTGGTTTTGAGGAGGGACAGGTGCCCCATAATCGGGTGGAGGACATGGCGGCTTACTATCTCAAGGAAATACGAGCCCTTCAGCCTGAAGGACCTTATTATTTGGGAGGCATGTGCTTTGGAGCTTTTGTGGTATTCGAGATGGCTCAACAACTTTTAGCGCAAGGTTGCACCGTGGCTCTACTGGCCTTGTTCGATCCCGGCCCTCCGGCTCCTCCGTCCCCTTTC
>LUTY01002432.1 GCA_001640045.1 Candidatus Thiomargarita nelsonii
TTTTGCGTATCGCTTGAATTTTTCCCGCAAACTTGATCGACAATTGATAATATTGACGTGGCTGAATTGAAACAACCTGCTTTTGGGCAAACGAGCCGTAAGTATTTTCAAAACTACGAATCTGCTGGGCCACAAAAGGAAAGAGTTGATAGCGGTTGAGAACCAATTCTCGTGCGTAGGCGATAGCATCCCGATTGCGCTGCCAGGCATTGCTTGATATGGCCGATTGAATTTGCTCTGCCACATCAGGCGCATTAATGTCAATCTGTATCAATGCTTCTGCCGGAAAATAGTCAGTAATTCGCGTACAGCCATAGTAGATAGGCATTGTCCAAGCGAGAAAGCAATCTGCAAGTTTCTCACTCCAATAAAATGGGTTGCTAAAGTTTTCAATTGCCAAAGCATATTGATAAGGCACCAAACCGGCCCATTTATCTTCAACACAAACAAAACCTAATTCTGCTTGTTCGGCCTTGATTTTTTCACGCGACACACCCGGCTCACGAAGGTAATA
>LUTY01002433.1 GCA_001640045.1 Candidatus Thiomargarita nelsonii
TGAACGTCGGAATGAAAAAAACGATCCCAATATTCTAGTTGCCGGAGATTGTCATCTCTATCGAAAATAGGATCGGTAATCCCATCGGTCATCAGAAACAGAGCGGTCATAGAGTCTTGGCAATCGAAACGGATGCGGCTCATTATGTCCTGCTCATCGACTGCCTTCTTATCCAAAAAACGTGTCTGCCCTGCATACTCACCACTATCGTTCTCCCCAAGCAACTTGATGTATTCCTTTTCTTTGTATAGTGCCAATGCGCCGTCGCCAATCCAATAAGCAATCACAAGATGTTTGCCAGCGACGATCTTATGGGCGGCTATCAGCAGGGTAGCGTATAAGTCTCTGTACTGACATCCATTTTCCTTAGCCGTCTTGTGAATATCCATAAACGTTTCGTAGATGACTTGGCGGAAAACCTTGTTGTATAGTATTTGCCTAACAGCGTCGGTATTTTGATCACATTCCAGAATGAGCTTTGATATCTCATCATCGTACTCATCAAGCTTGCTTG
>LUTY01002434.1 GCA_001640045.1 Candidatus Thiomargarita nelsonii
GGTCATTACAGTGTCCTCCGACGAACTCAAAGCTATCTTTGAAGATGATGATATTGTGAGACTTGAGTATCCGACGGACGAATTTCCCACAGCTGAAACGAGGATAATCATCGTTTTTAGTGAGCAATCTGGTAAGGAGCCGCAATATATTGATCTCCAAGATTGGCTTGATTTGTTTGAAGATTATAAAGAAAGTCAACAACAAGCTGAGGTTATGCCAAAACTATATAAGGCAGAATTACCTGAACATGGAGAAGAATTCGTTTGTATTGTGTCTTTTCGGATCAATGGTGACGATGAGCATGTTGGTCAGTCCGTTGTCTCGTCTGAAGAGAGAGACGATTGTATCAACGCTATCCTTGAAAAATATCCCAATGAACATTTAGATTTTTCAACAGAGTTTATGTGTAAACGCTGTTTTCAAGAACAGTTTACTCAACAATTAAAGGAATCTGAAGTCAGTTATTATGGTTCTAGGATGATTCATTAAAGTGTGCAAGGTACGCCTTGCACT
>LUTY01002435.1 GCA_001640045.1 Candidatus Thiomargarita nelsonii
GCCACCTGTTTAGGTACTCGATTGAGTTTTAACAATTTAGCATACTTAGCGCCCAACGATAATTCTGCTTTTAAAGATTCCAAGCGTTTTTTATTTCGTTGCTTGCCCGCATGAAATTGCTCATAAATTACCTCAGTGGCGGCGGAACGAACCCCCAAACTTTTCCCGTATCCTTTACCTCTTCTCCCATGAAATAGATATTCCTTAGCATTTGATTTTTTCCAGCGCATTGAGCCTTGGTAATGCAAACTGTGTTGGTAGGTTTCCCGATAGGTTTCATAAACTTGAGCCAAGTTGATAAACACACGCCGCTGTTCTAAAGATAACTCATTCATAATATTCATTTTTTCCTTTTTTTTAAGACGGAGACCATTATAAAGGAAAAACGCTTTTAAAACCAGCTAGTATTGGCAACAAGCCAATGGTTTTTTAAGACTGCAAATCTAGCTATCACCAGACATTAGTACAACTAATTATGAAATAAACGAATTGAATTCATGAGGGCAAAAACTTT
>LUTY01002436.1 GCA_001640045.1 Candidatus Thiomargarita nelsonii
TCTGGAAATACTCTTAAAATACTTTAGTAAAATACTGTGAAAACTTCAACTGAAACGGAATATCAGAATGATAGATTTTATGACTATTGGAATCATATTGGGATTATCTGCGGGATTGGCTCCTGGCCCGCTGCTGACTCTTGTAATTTCCGAAACTCTTCGGCATGGCATCAGAGCCGGTGTCAGAGTCGCTGTTTCTCCGATTTTCACCGATCTGCCGATAATCATTCTGACTCTGGCTGTTCTTTCACAACTGTCCAATTTTCATAAGATACTCGGAATCATTACACTGATCGGGGGAGGTGTTATTTTATTTATGGGCTGTGTAAGCATGAATCCTGAGAGCCCAGAATCCGAATTTTCGGAAACCGAGCCGAAATCCCTGGTAAAAGGAATATTGGCAAATGCTCTGAATCCACAGCCGTACCTGTTCTGGTTCAGTGTCGGCGGGCCGATCATGAGCCGGGCAATGAACCAGAATGTTGCGGCTCCATTTGCTTTCATAGGCAGTTTT
>LUTY01002445.1 GCA_001640045.1 Candidatus Thiomargarita nelsonii
CTGATAGAGGGGAGGGGGAACACTTTATAATCATTATCGTTCACAATCCAGTCATTTTTAGAAAGTACTTTGCCAGTAACAGCATCTATCCGCAGATTCCACCAATGCTCATGCTGGCGCACTCTCACCAGCCATGCTAGACGTACCTCTCCTTGACTAACTTGCTCATACACAAGCTTGGCAGGGATGTCATCGAGAGAAATACCCCCACCAGTCAGGATCACGCTCTTTTCAGTACCACCAAGATTTTCTTGAATAACAAGATCAGTTGTTAGATTTAGACCTAAATGCTGTGCTGTCGATTGGACAGCCTGAATAGCTGAGATAAACGGTTTGGTTGTATTAACGGCTTGACTGAGGTTAGGAACAAACTGATTGTTCACCTTAATAACACTACCATCCTTGGCAATATGGATAGCTATATCACCATTAAAAAGTTCAATGCCGTTATACTCTTGACGTAGATAGATATGTGTCACACCATTATGTTGAGTCACATATTGGTCTTTGACTACTTTATCGGACAAATCAGCCTGGCTGAGACCTAAAAAAGCCTGGTTCTCGTTAAGATAGTTGAGTGCAATCTCAAGGGCTTTTTCTTGATTTGGCGCAGCTACGACACTGTTTAGTATCAGTGCATAAAGCAGTAGGATCGCGCCTGACAAAAAGCGTATATATTTTTCAAATTTCATTTATTTCTCCAATAGACATAAGTACCTAGAAATTATCGACCAGCTTCTTTTTTCTTCATCACACTTACTCACCTCTCACCAAAAAGGTAAGATCATGCGATCAAGAATCAAGATAATTCACTCTCCGTTGATACTCCCAGTGGAGTGCAACTAGAGTTCTGGATGGGCTGTCTCATCCGATTGGCGGCAACGTTCTAACAAAATCCGCTTCACCTCCGTAAAGGGAAGCCAACGATGTAACTCCTTATCGTATAACCTCGCTAGAACATTAACCGCTGCATTATGGTCCGCTTGCATAACCGCCCTGCACCCGGAGGCACAGTGAAACTTGTTCCCAGTACGTTTGCCGAGGCATCCGCACTGTGAACATGCTTGAGAAGTATATGCCGCATTGACCATAACTACCGTAGAACCTCTACGGGAAGCTACTATTTCAATGGCCGAACCCATTAAACCTTTTACCCAGCCGTTCAAACGGCGATTAGCATTTTTACCATAACTTCTTGATTTAAATGTTTTCGTTAAGTCCTCACAAACAATCGTCTCTGCCTTATCAACTACCCGATTAACGGCTGTAAAAACAATCGTTTTAACCTTGGCTTGAGGCTTCTTTTTTCGCCGATTAAGCTTCTTTCTGCCAAGATTGTTTTTCCGTATTCTTTTGGCTTTTTTAGGATTCTTTTGTTCAACTTTCTCCAAAACCGCTTTTATCTTATTACGCTTTTGGTATTTTTTCTTCAAAGAATCGGATTCTTTTGATAAAACCTCACCCAAACCTTTACCATAAAACTCACCTTCAGAATCAACAAAAGCTTCTGTATAGCCTTTATCGATACCAAGCTCGATAGTACCGCAAGCTCTCTCATCAGTGTTATCTATCGTATAATGAATTTCTACTTGACCTTCGCGCAAAATTAGTCGTGTTGTCCCGTTATGGAATAATTGGTTCCGACAGGGATGGCAATGCGCTTGCCTATTTTTAAGCTAATGACTTCAATATAATTTTTGCCATTATGCGAAAAACACTTATAGCTGCCAGGTTCTAATATAATTTGATTAAAAGTGTGATTTTTACCATGTTTCCAATACTTACGCATTAATCGGCGCAAAGACGAATCATTTACCCAAACCGAATCATTTTTTAGCTTTTTAAATAACTCCTTACGTTTCTCCTTATCATNCCAACCGCTTAATCTGCGATTGGTATTTTTACCTAAATTCTTAAAGTGACTTGTTTTTGTTAAATCTTCACAAACTATTGTTTCGGCTTTATCAACAACCTGATTAACTGCCGTGAAAACCATCGTTTTAACCGCAGCAGTCTGCTTCTTTTTTCGCCTCGACAGCTTCTTTCGGCCAAGATTGTTTTTCCGTATTATTTTGGCTTTTTTAGGATTATTTGGTTCAACTTTCTCCAAAACCGCTTTTATCTTATTACGCCTTTGGTATTTTTTCTTCAAAGAATCGGATTCTTTTGATAAAACTTCACCCAAACCTTTACCATAAAACTCACCTTCAGAATCAACAAAAACTTCAGTATAACCCTTATCTATGCCAATTTCCTTATTGCCACAAGCACGGTCATCAGTGTTGTCTATTGTGTAATGAATTTCAACTTGACCTTCACGCAGAATTAGTCGTGTTGTCCCGTTATGGAGTAATTGGTTCCTACAGGAATAGCAATGCGCTTACCTCTTTTTAAGCTAATGACTTCAATGTCATTTTTGCCATTATGCGAAAAACACTTATAGCTACCAGATTCTAATACAATTTGATTAAAAGTATTATTTTTCCCATGTTTCCAGTATTTTCGCATTAATCGGCGCAAATACGAGTCATTAATCCAAACAGAATCATTTTTTAGTTTTTTTAATAACTCTTTACGCTTATCCTGATCATTAATATTTCTAAAAATGTGGCGTACAGCTTTTTCTTTAGCTGTTTCTCGATTAGCTTTTACATTATCTAAAGTATCGGATAACGTGGCTCGCCATATCCTTTGTGGTAAGTTCTTAATGTGTTTATCAGCTATCCACCCATCACGCACCGGACGGAACTTGGCACCAAGCCCGCCAACTGAGCCATAATTGCGCCATACTTCTGTACGAATAGAACCGCAACGTTT
>LUTY01002438.1 GCA_001640045.1 Candidatus Thiomargarita nelsonii
ACTACCCCAATAATAATCAAACCAACAGATATGATTTTTACCATGGTCGCCGGCTCTTTAAACCACATTATCCCAACAATGGCTATTAACGCCGTTCCCAATCCTGACCAAACAGCATAAGCCACACTGACATCTATTGTCTTGAGTGCCATCGCTAACAAACTGAGACCTACACCATAAAAACTCAGCATGGCTATGATGGGTATCATTTTGGTAAAGCCATCTGATAATTTCATACAAATCGTGCCAGACACTTCCAAAACGATAGCCACAATAAGTAAAATCCAATTTAAATCAACAATTAAATTCATTTTTAAATCAGACTCCATCATCTTCTGTTCCCAAGTCCAAAATGCTATCTAAGCCAACCAATTGTTCATCTTTCCCCAAACGAATCAAATTAACCCCTTGAGTATTGCGGCTGACAACTGAAATCCCTTTCACTGGGGTGCGTACCAATGTACCACGATTACTGATCAGAACAATATCATCCTCATCTTCAACTTGCACTGCC
>LUTY01002439.1 GCA_001640045.1 Candidatus Thiomargarita nelsonii
GGAACGATGAAAAAAAATGTGGCTGGTTAAATTTTTATTGACATTAAAAATTTTTTAGACTACTTTTTTACATCCGCATGGACTGGCTCCGCATTTTCACTACAGTGGGAACGATGGAAGATTGACAGTCACTTTTATTGCGTGACATAAGACATCTCTTCTAAAATGTTTAAAAGCCCTCACATTACAGGCACAAGGATCGTCTATACAGGAGATAGCTGAGGAAATAGAGATATCTCCCGTTGCTGTCACCTTTTTGATGGCAGTGCTGAGGTTTTGAATTTACAAACGCTTAATCAACAAGGCAGGGCGGCTTATCCAGTTTTATCGCTGATAGCTTAAAATTTTCGTATGCACCTATTAACTTTGTTAATGTTATTAATTACTCGGGGCGCCTGCTTACCAATGGGCGATAAGGCATTGGAATGTCACTGCCACTGCGGATAACACGCGAAATTTAAGGAGAAATGAATGAAAAATAGTCTTTTTCGACACATTTTGTTTTTATTTGGG
>LUTY01002440.1 GCA_001640045.1 Candidatus Thiomargarita nelsonii
CGTTTGGTTGCTGTTGAACCGACTTCTTGTCCGACATTAACACGCGGACATTTTGCTTATGATTATGGCGATTCAGTCGGATTGACACCGTTAATGCAAATGTACACTTTGGGGCATGATTTTGTGCCGCCCGGGATTCATGCGGGTGGATTGCGTTATCACGGGGATTCTGCTTTAGTGTCGCAATTGTACCATGAGGGGGTGTTGGAGGCGATAGCCGTGCCACAATTGGCAACCTTTGAAAGTGGGGTGATGTTTTCCAAAGCCGAGGGCATTGTGCCGGCGCCAGAATCCAATCATGCGATACATGCGGCGATTGATGAGGCTTTACGTTGCAAAGAGCGTGGTGAAGGCAAAACGATTTTATTTACTTTATCTGGTCATGGGCATTTTGATATGGCTTCTTATGATAGATATTTCAGTGGTGAATTAACGGATCAAGATTATCCTGAAGAGGCTTTACAAGCGGCTTTGGGGAATTTGCCTCAAGTGAAATAAGCGTTGTCCTACGCC
>LUTY01002441.1 GCA_001640045.1 Candidatus Thiomargarita nelsonii
GTACGCCTATATGCAGGAAAATTAAAAGTTGAGACTACGACGACTATAACAGGAAAAGAATACCGCCTGCTAAACTTACCATATTTTCTAGCAGGTAAACTAACAATGTATCTGGACTGGTTTGTAAGTGAAAAAAAGGTTTGTAAGTAAAACTTTCAAAGAAATCCTATTTTTTAAAAAAATAGGATTTCTATAAATTTCATTTGCCTCGTGCTCATCATTATATACAAATTCTTCCTTGTCGTTTTAAAAAAAAAAATATGCATAAACAACGTTTCACACGCGGCGGCTTAGCCGCATGGTCAGTATATCATCCTATTGGGGTTATTATGATAGCATTGGCTGTTGTCGTCTTGGGCTTATTTTCTTTGTACACGCTCGGCATCGATCTTGATGGAAGATCAAATCACGCGACAACTTGAAGAGCAATTGGCTATCACTGAAGACGCTATTAGTGTCCAATCACGCACGACTGAAGGGCGTAGTTCAGTCGATTTATCATTTTCCTATGG
>LUTY01002442.1 GCA_001640045.1 Candidatus Thiomargarita nelsonii
CGGAGCGTCCCAGCATGCATTCCCACGCAGAGCGTGGGAACGAGGGTACGAGGGTAAGATAATTAAGGTTTTCCAATCCTTTGCCCATTAAATAAATAACCCAAATGGGCACAGCCAAAGGTGTGAATGCGAGGGGGGCAATCAGTGGATTATAACCGACAAAAGCATCTTTGACTTGTTGTTCGACAAATTCAAACATGACTTCAAAAAAATTTTGCAACCCAGTCGGATTATCCTGATCTAAATTGTCGCCCACTTTTTTAGCCGCCCAGCCCAGTAATACTGCTAAGCCAAGCGCAAAAAAGAAAGTATCTAAATGCAAAGTCCAAAAACCTTCACCGATAGAAAGGTTATGCAAATGGTGTTGAATATACTCAACATTGCTGGGGCCACCCGTTACAGGCTCATGTTCCGCCACGCTTACGACTCCCTTAAATTTATTGTATTGAAATAATAAAAAAATTGATAACTACTCAGCCTCTCGCTCCCACGCGCACCAGCCTCTCGCTCCC
>LUTY01002443.1 GCA_001640045.1 Candidatus Thiomargarita nelsonii
GTGTTTTCTAGTGCCGGCGGCAACAGACTAGCTATCGTCTCACTCAGAGACAGCGATTTTCCCTATCAATTCGACGTGACCAATATCCCGTAAAATCATGCTTTAAGGGTTCTGGTTTTCCGGTTCCTTTTTTAGGATCAATCCGCATTTCTTCACACATTTTGCGAATTTTTAAATACTTTTTCTCATCACTCTGCTTCCAAGTACGAATTTCGTCAGCGGCTTTAGGTGTACGTGTTAACACCCGTTGTATTGGGGGTGGTTTTGGATTGCGTTTTGTCAACAGTGTACTCCTTATTCAAATTCATCCCAGTCAAGAATCTCGGCTTTACCTGCTTTATATTCGTCAATGGACTCTCTTAGTCTTTCAAGATTAATCCCTTGAGAGCGCAGATATTGTAAATATGCCTCTCTTTCTTCTGGGGCATTGTCATCTTGCCCAATGCCATCTGACGGCGGTTCGATAGTCACTTGTTCGGGCATTGAAGGCTTATTTTCTGCGATAATGATGA
>LUTY01002444.1 GCA_001640045.1 Candidatus Thiomargarita nelsonii
CCACGAATTTTGTTATAAGAAATCCGATTTTTCAGTAAAGATTCTCGGATTTCTTTATCTCTAACGCATCAGCAAAAAAGAAGACAACGGCATTTGCACAATACGTGGATCATTAATTGCTACTGATTCAGTTTGCGTAATCAATAAGCCAAACGGCGCATTGTAAACGGGACATTCAATAAAACTGAGTAATCCTTGTATATCAGAAAAGTCGATCTTTTTTCTATATTTTACTTCGATAGGAATGCGTTGATATCCCACGGTTAAAATAAAATCCACTTCGGGTTCATTGCGTCGTTCCGGAAAATGCGCCACATCTAAATTTAACAAGGAACTAATGAAATAACCTACGACACTTTCCGCAATATGTCCAGCAGAAAGATGTGGATAAAGAGATAGTTCCTTTTCGGTGATGGGGACTATTTCTTGTAACCAACTAGCACGTAGGGCATGATCACATAAGCATAATTTAGCTGTGCGACGTTTTAAGCGTAATTCTAATGGTTCAATC
>LUTY01002454.1 GCA_001640045.1 Candidatus Thiomargarita nelsonii
CAATTCGTTTATTTCCTAATTAGTTGTACTCTAGTCTCATGAAATTGTTCGATTTCTGGGCAATAATAGGCGATAAATCGCCTACTACGAACGGTTAATTTACATTGGAATTTTAGACACTAAAATATGTTCCACCAAATTCTGCACCGTCGCATGCATCACTTCCAGCAGCGGCGCCGGCCAAATTCCAAATAACAGCACCACAATCGCCAATGTTGTCAAAATCAACGTTTCACGACCATTGATGTCTGTCAGACTGGCTACCTTGTCATTGCCAACGGCTCCGTAAATCACCCGTTTGATCATCCATAAAGTATAAGCCGCTCCAAGAATCATAATAGTCGCCGCACCAAAAGCTATCCAGAAATTAGCCTGAAATGAGGCGAGTATCACTAAAAATTCTCCCACAAAACCAGAGGTGGCGGGTAATCCTGAGTTTGCCATCGCAAAAAGTACCGCAAACATGGCAAAACGTGGCATGGTATTAGCGACTCCGCCATAATCACCAATTTCACGACTATGTAAACGATCATACAATACGCCGACACAGAGGAATAAGGCGCCCGAAATAAAACCATGCGAAATCATTTGCACCATGCCGCCTTCTATCGCCATCGCGCCTCCGTCCATTGAGCCTGTATTTTTATAAATCATAAAACTTATAAAAAAGCCTAGCGTGGCAAATCCCATGTGGGAAATCGAAGAATAGGCTATCAATTTCTTCATGTCTTGCTGCACCAGCGCCACAAAAGAAATATAGATAATGGCAATTAAGGATAAACCAATAATGAGCCAATCCAATTCTCGACTCGCATCCGGCGTAATTGGCAGACTAAAGCGCAAAAATCCATAGCCACCCATTTTTAACATAATGGCCGCCAAAATCACGGAACCGCCTGTCGGTGCTTCGACGTGGGCATCTGGCAACCAAGTATGTACCGGCCACATGGGGACTTTGACAGCAAAGGCGATAAGAAACGCCAAAAATATAAAAATTTGCGCCGTCATTGGAATCGCTAACTTATGGTAATCAAGAATGGCAAAGCTGTCTGCTTGTGAATACAGATACAGCAATGACACTAGCATGAAGACCGAACCTAAAAAGGTGTACAAGAAAAACTTAATGGTCGCATAGACGCGCCGAGGACCACCCCATATACCAATGAGCAAAAACATCGGTATCAGCATAGCTTCCCATAGCACATAGAACAAAATGGCATCTAGGGCCGAAAAAACGCCTACCATCAAGCCTTCCATAATGAGAAAGGCAGCCATGTATTGGGCGGGTTTATATTGGATCACTTCCCATGCCGCTAATACAACCAAAACGGTGGTAAAAGTTGTCAATATAATCAATGGCATGGAAATTCCATCCACGCCTAAATGATAGTCTATACCAAAGGCGGGTATCCAAGACAGTTTTTCTGTGAACTGCATCGCTGCCGTCGTCGTATCAAAATCAAAATACAAGGGCAATGACAGTAAAAATGTCAGTAATGATACCACCAATGCAATGGGGCGGACAGTAGAAGCCTGATTGTCTCCGACGGCAAGTACCCAAATGCCGCCAAAAATAGGCAACCAGATCAATAGACTTAGTAAGGATAAATCAGTCATATCAGTTATCAAAAAGTAGAACCGTAGAGAACGAACACGCCGAGTAGTACAGCGAGACCCAAAATCATAGCAAAGGCATAGTGATAGAGATAACCGGTTTGGAGTTGGCGGAGAATGCCAGAAAACCAGCCGATCAATTTAGCCGTTCCATTGACTAAGCCATCAATTAATTTAACATCACCAATACGCCACATCAGCGAACCGATGCCGCGTGCTCCGCCTGCAAAAAACCAGTCATTGAATCTGTCAAAGCCGTATTTCTCAAGCAGTATCTTGTAAATCAGTTTAGTACGATCTGCTATCACGCCCGGCAATTCTGGTCGTTTCATGTAAAGAAAATAGGCCGTGCCGAAACCTGCTAAGGCTAACCAGACGGGCGCTTGTAAGAATCCGTGTCCAATAAAATTGAGGACGCCATGATAGTGTTCTGGATCGAAGGGATTATGAATGACGAAAATCGCGCCATCAAAATAGTGACCAAATAGTAGCGGCGTAATGGTAAACATCCCTATTAACACTGAAGGAATGGCCAAGAGGATGAGCGGAAGTGTCACAACCCACGGCGATTCATGCAAATGTTCACGGGTATGTTCATCCATACGTTCTTTACCATGAAAAGTTAAGAAAAACATACGAAATGTATATAAAGCCGTGATAAATACGCCAAGTAGGACGGCATAATAGGCAAAAGTCGTTTCCCAACCTCCTCTGATTTCAGAGGCATGATGTGCCGCTTCGATAATCGCATCTTTGGAGAAAAAGCCAGCAAAGCCGGGGAAACCAATCAGTGCCAGTGATCCGATTAAGGTGGTCCAATAAGTAATCGGCAAATATTTTTTAAGTCCACCCATTTTACGCATATCTTGTTCATGGTGCATGGCGATGATGACAGAGCCTGCGGCTAAGAATAATAGTGCCTTAAAAAAGGCATGAGTCATCAAATGGAAAATGCCTGCTGCATAAGCCGATGCACCCAAGGCAACGGTCATATAACCCAATTGCGATAGCGTCGAATAGGCAACCACCCGTTTGATGTCGTTTTGCACCAAGCCTAAAATGCCCATGAAAAAGGCTGTAATGGCACCAATGACGAGAACAAAACTGAGTGCCGTTTGACTCAATTCAAATAGCGGAGACATCCGCGCTTCGGGTTCTAATACAATTCTGAATTGTTCTTTGCTATTTTCTCGCGCCCGTTGT
>LUTY01002446.1 GCA_001640045.1 Candidatus Thiomargarita nelsonii
GTGCTTGATATTTATTGGCTATCACCGGTGACAGTGAGGTGATCGTTTGTGTCACTGGTGTTGCTTGCTCAACAACCCTATTTTCAAGTTGTTTTTTCCGCTCAACCTCTAAAGAATAAAGAGAAAACACTAATATACTGTAAAAAACTAATGGAATGCCTACTCCTAAACTGAAGACGGTTGTCAAACTCTTTTTAGTTTTCATCAGATTTTTCATCAGATTTACTCCTCATGGGTAGACTTGTCTGGATAAATAAGTGTGTTGTAGTTCGATGAGTTACTAGGCAATAGGTGTGCCAATAATAAAAATATAGTTATTTTAATCAGATAGAAAAAATGGCACAGTCCAACGTCTCATAGAAATCTTATAGAAAGCGCCTAGATGGCTCATAGACGCGGTTGAGTGCTTATAGAAAGCTCATATCCACCACTGGCGAGAAAGTTTGACTGGCCAGCCAAAAATTAAGACAAGCGATAATAAGACCACCGCCGTTCACCTTCGCGCACTAAT
>LUTY01002447.1 GCA_001640045.1 Candidatus Thiomargarita nelsonii
ATCCAATCACATCAATACCACTCGTCACGCCGTCGAATTAAAAGTGTTAATCGAACAAATGCGTGAACAAACGCAAAATATTGAATAAGGAGACATTGTGACTCAGGGCACTTTATATACGATTTCCGCACCATCGGGTGCCGGTAAAACCACTTTGGTGAACGCCTTAATAGAAAATACTGATAATATTAAAGTTTCCGTATCACACACGACACGTCAACCACGTCCAGGTGAAAAAAACGGGGTGAATTACCATTTTGTGACCAAAGACGAATTTATGGGGATGTTGGAAAACAACTTGTTTTTGGAACATGCCCAAGTTTTTGATAATCACTATGGCACCTCACAACAATGGCTGATGGAAGAATTAAACGCGGGCATTGATGTGATTTTGGAAATAGACTGGCAAGGCGCGGAAAAAATTCGCCGCTTGAAACCGGATACGGTCAACATTTTTCTCCTGCCCCCTTCACGAGCAGCATTAGAGCAACGTTTGCGTCATCGAGGCAA
>LUTY01002448.1 GCA_001640045.1 Candidatus Thiomargarita nelsonii
TTTTAGGCCGACCACGTTGACGTTTCTGCTTTTCTTCTACGCTTTTTTTGACGAGTGTGTCCCACTTATCCAACGGAAAATAGAGTCAAAAAACCTAATAATAACTTGACAGACCAACATAAATTTTTATATCATGCTTCTTTTTGCAACGGCCTTTTTTTAGCGGTTGCAAATACGTCAAATGTTTCCAGAACAAGAGACTTTCAATGAGCCTTTATGTGAATGTACCAATTAGTACTGAAGTCATAGAATCAAACCCTGATTGTCAAATAAGAGGGTTCTATGAAAAGAATCAACTGGTAATAGAAATTAATACTCGGTATCAGAATCATCATCAGCGTTTAGGAATAGGAACGAAAATCCCGTTATATTGGGTAAAAGAATCTTCTTTTGAGGTTCAAGAGATAAGTGCGCTAATGTGGCCGATACGCTACCGTGTTCTCACACGCGAAGGTTATTACAAAAATAATAATGGAAAACGGGTGTACTTCACAACTAGTGCTAATGGAA
>LUTY01002449.1 GCA_001640045.1 Candidatus Thiomargarita nelsonii
TAATAATCCAACACCGCTTTAGCAATAGGTGCTGCCGTTTTGCTACCTCCCCCCCCATTTTCCACAATCACTGACACTGCAATACGAGCTCTATCTAAGGGAGCGAATGCGACAAACCAAGCATGGTCCCTGTGTTCTTTAGGGATATTGTTTGGATCGTATCTCTGACCTTGAGGAATGCCTCTAACTTGCGCCGTGCCCGTTTTGCCAGCAAAAAGATAGGGGGAGTTTTTTGCAACACGACGGGCTGTTCCTCTCCGTCCATGTACCACCGCCTTCATCCCCTCAATCGCATGCTCCCAATAGTTTCCACGTTTGAGGATGATAGTGTTTTTCTGAGTGGGCGTTACAGTTACCATTTCATTGCGGATAGCATCATCTATCGCAAACACAATGCGAGGTTGTTTTAATTGTCCACGATTACTCAAAGTTGCGGTAGCGACGGCCATTTGTAATGGGGTAGCAAGCATAAAGCCTTGTCCAATACCTGTGATAAGGGTTTCACCCGGA
>LUTY01002450.1 GCA_001640045.1 Candidatus Thiomargarita nelsonii
GCTGAATTGGATGCAGTGTCTTCTCCACCTGCCAAGAAAAAAACTATTGTTCCGGCTATGCCTAATTTTACTTTAAAAACAGGAGAATCGGTTTTTGTCATTGAACAAATTGAATGTAAAAGCGACAACGAGGCTTTCGTTTTCTTTTACGAGGGACAATTGCAAGAGCTACAAAATACTCAGGTACAAGTCAATGTGAATAAGCGTTATGCAATGTGGTACGATATTCGCCACGATGGTGTTTCAAAGACTGATTGGTGGTGTATTCCAAAAAAACGCTTTTGCTATTCAAGTATTGACTTTACCGATTGGGGTGGAAAATTAAAATCGGGAGAGCTTGGTTCTTTTGATAAAAAATTGACCCTGCCTAGCCGTTTTGACATTAGTGCATTAGTGGCTCACACCTCTAAACAGAAATGTTCATTTTGATTTTTGGCAAGGAGTGGTGCAAGGTCAATGCCATTAAGTTAAGGCAAACCTACGGGGAGACCAATACCCCGCAGGTTAAT
>LUTY01002451.1 GCA_001640045.1 Candidatus Thiomargarita nelsonii
GGCGACAGATTGCCATAAAAATGTTTTACGCCTGACACATTCAGAAGCGCACGAATTTATGACGGTGTTGCAAACTTTTTGGTCATTTTTAGTCGAACAGCAAAAATTTCGTGACGCACTTTGCGTATTACTGGAGACTTATCCACGAGTTTTACGGCGTGATTTAGAAGAATTCAATGAATTAATTTTGATGACTTTTGAATTGCAAACGGCACATTATCAGTCTTTGCTAAAAGGCACGGTTCAATCTAAAAAATGGAAACAAGGTGTTGGTGGGTATGCATTGTCTAGCTGAACTTCGCTGTGCGGAGATCATGCCTGCCTTTTGCTGTACAAACTACAACAAGTACAACGAATGTAAGACAACGAATAAAACCAAAATTTAAAATGAATTGGGCGGCACTCGAACACATTTTTTGTATTTAGGCGTCCTAGATTTAATTCAGACGAGTCTATAGGCATCCTAAATCATTTGTAACACGACGCTCAGAGGTTTTCAAAACCTCTGA
>LUTY01002452.1 GCA_001640045.1 Candidatus Thiomargarita nelsonii
TCGCTGACCTTCGGTTTCCGGTTTTTACCGAGGTGTTGAACATTAGTTGTACTCACATATCCATTGCGACAAAAAACGTAGAACTACATGGCTTGAGCCACGGAAAGGAATAATGAAATTGATGATAGAAAAATTGAAAACCGGTATTACCGGCTTTGACTTTATTTCTATGGGCGGGCTCCCGAAAAATCGCGCTAAATCCATGAGTTTACTATTGATAACCAGGGTATGCATATTGGCAAAGCATTCCGCGATGTGGTTGGCATTTTATCTGGCGTGCCGGTTATTTTCGGGTATTTTGCTGGAACCGAAAGGGCAACCACAAGGGATTGCCCCTACATAACAATCATGAACTAATGTAGGGGCAATCCCTTGTGGTTGCCCTTCTTTTAAAATACCATAAAATTTATGCTTCAGTACTTACTTAACCCCCCGTCGCGTTCATATATCGCAAAATTTGTGGTTGTTCATCAAGCTCAAAATCGTGGCCTTTAGGTTTAATGGCCATC
>LUTY01002453.1 GCA_001640045.1 Candidatus Thiomargarita nelsonii
ATAACCGAAAATTCCTGGTTCAGTACTAAGGTTTTTCTGCCTGAGCAGATTTGATGATGGCGTGTAGCACTGGAATGAATAATCAAAGGCATGGTATGTTTATCTGAAAAACGATATGCACAATGAGTGAGAAAACAATGAACATTGAATTTGAACATGTAGAAAATCAAGCCGCCAAAAATAGAATACGACGTTACTTAGAACGGGTTGAACAGTTGTACACACCCATTAAACAATGGGTGAGGGAAGAAAATTTGGTCATCGTGCCGAGCCGAGTGGATACCATTGAAAGACAAGCAACGTATAAAGTCACCCAATTAACGCTTAAAACTCAAGAAGGTGAAACACTTGCCGAGATAAAACCAACAAGTTCAATACTGGTTGCAGGTGAAGGTTTGATTGAAATAGAAGGGTGGTTTGGCAAAGAAACGCTCGTTTATATGATTAAAGATAGACTCCTGATAACCAAGCCTTCTCGAAAGGATAGAACCAAAAACGTCACTGTACCG
>LUTY01002464.1 GCA_001640045.1 Candidatus Thiomargarita nelsonii
TATTATGGACCACTACGCCTGCGCGATGCCCTGGGTAACTCATTAAACATTCCCGCCATTCGCACCATTCAATTTGTAGGAGCAGACTCATTTTTGCAGCGTTTACGTCAAATAGGCTTATCAAGTTTGACCGCTCATTCTGATTATTATGGTGATGGCTTAGCCCTGGGCAATGGCGGCGTTACCCTGTTTGAATTAGTGCAAGCCTACACAAGCTTAGCCAATCAAGGCGACATTCATCCCCTGAAAGTCTTACGCAATGCACCGCATACTTCAAAGCTTCAAATCTTCACACCTGAAGTCACCTCTATTATTGCCGACATCCTCTCTGATCCGGATGCGCGGAGCAATGAATTTGGGCGGAGTACCTTATTGCGTTTTCCGATTCAAACCGCCGTCAAAACAGGCACCTCAACTGATTATAGAGACGCTTGGGCGATAGGCTTTAATCACCGTTACACAGTAGGCGTCTGGTTAGGCAATTTAGATCAACAACCCATGTCCAATGTTTCTGGCGCTTCTGGACCCGCTTTGGTATTACGCGCCGTGTTTGCGGAATTAAATCGTTATGAAGAGACGCAACCCTTGTACCTGAGTCCTCAATTGCACAAGGTGAACATTTGCCGTTCGACGGGGCAACGCGCCACTGGGGATTGTCCGAGCAGAGTGGAATGGTTTATTGCAGGCACAGAGCTAAAGGAAGCGAGCCAAACGATTGAGAGCAAACCATTACGTTTAAAACAACCCAGTCCTGGTTTACAATTAGCGATGGATCCGCGTATTCCAGACGAATATGAGGCTTTTGCCTTGAGAGTGTCTGATACGCCGTTAGAAGAAGCTGACTTAATAGAATGGCTGGTTGACGGAGAAGTGATTGGTACGACTTCCCCTGATGAGCGTCAATTTTTATGGCCAGTCGAACGGGGGACGCACCTTGCACAGGCCAGGGTTTTGTTTCCTTCCTCTGAAAAACCGTTGGCTACGCCTATCGTTAGGTTTTATGTGAAGTGAATGCTTTTTACTGCCATTATAACGAGTACAGCTAATGGCAGACAACGAATAAAACACTCCTAACCTTTATGTCTTTATTCGTTGTTTTCCATTAGTTGTACTCCATCCCTGATTTCAGTTAGTTATCATTTTTTGAGGAACGAAAAAACCGACTTTGATTTATTACCTAACATTTCCACAATCGCTTGGTGATTCTTTTGAGCTAATGGGTAATCTGCTTTGATTTGCAATGCCTTCTCAAAACTTGAGAGCGCTTCTTCTAAGCGCCCTAACTTTTTAAGCGCAATCCCGCGATTATTCCAAGCTAAGTGATAATTCTGTTTGATTTGTAACGCCCTCTCATAACTTTCAATCGCTTTCTCATAGTGCTTGAAATCATCTAGCGCAATGCCGCGATTGTTCCAAGCCTCGTGATAATCGGGATTGATTTGCAACGCCCTCACATAACTTTCAATCGCTTTCTTATAGTCGCCTAAGCTCAAAAACGCATTGCCACAATTGTACCAAGCCTCGTGATAATCCGATTTGATTTGCAACGCCTTCTCATAACTTTCAATCGCCTCCTTGGGGTGGCCTAACAGTTTAAGGGCATAACCGCGATTGTTCCAAACATCGTATAAATCCGGTTTTATTTGCAACGCCTTCTCATAACTTTCAATCGCTGCCTCATGCTGCCTTAACTTAAAAAGCGCATAGGCACGATTGTTCCAAGCCTCATGATAATCCGGTTTTATTTGCAACGCCTTCTCATAATTACCAATCGCATCCTTGGGATGCCCTAAGCTGAAAAACGCATTGCCACGATTGTACCAAGCCTCGTGATAATCGGATTTGATTTGCAACGCCTTCTCATAATTTTTAATCGCCTCCTCAAAGTGGCCTAACTGGCCAAACGCAATGCCGCGATTGTTCCAAGCCAAGTAATAATTCGGTTGAATTTGCAACACCTTTTCATAACTTTTAATCGCCTCTTCAAAACGACCTGATTTAAAAAGGGCATAACCGCGATTGTACCAAACATCGTGAAAATCCGGTTTGACTTGCAACACCTTATCAAAACTCTCAACAGCTTCTAAAAAACGCCCTAACTTAAAAAGCGCGGCACCACGACTGCTCCAAGCATCCAGTTTATCCGGTTTGATTTGCAATACATGGTCAAAACTTTCAATCGCTTCAGAAAAACGACCTAACTTTCCTAGCAAAGTACCACGATTGTTCCAAGCCAAGAGATAATCCGGTTTAATTTGCAAAGCCTTCTCATAACTTTCAATAGCATCCTCAAAGCGGCCTAACTTTCTAAGCGCAATACCACGATTATTCCAAGCTAAGTGATAATCGGGTTTAATTTGCAAGGCCTTGTCAAAACATTCAATCGCCTCCTCATAGCGGCTTGAATCATCTAGTGCATTGGCTTGATTAAACCAAGCTTCATAATCATCCGATGTGAGTGGTACAGATTTATCAGAGTGGGTTTTCTTCATAAAAAGCGAGTCTCCGTTAGAGCATTACTGTCTCTAACAACGGTCATGAGTCCTATCGGACTTTTTTTATACCATACTTTTAATTTATTTGCTCTCCCCTCACGGAGGAGACATCGTCATCATATGAAATGACATCGCCATCATCATCAATTTCAAACCCCCAATGGCATTTTGGGCATTCTATCTCGCCCTCTTCATTTGCTGTGAATATATAGTCACAGTATGGACAAACAATTGGCAGGTCATTTTTTTCTTGATAGCTTTCTTTTAAACTGGTTTGTCCATATTTTATTCTAGCCAATTCAAGGAGCATTTCGAGTTCA
>LUTY01002455.1 GCA_001640045.1 Candidatus Thiomargarita nelsonii
GCTCTTTCAATAATTGAAAAGCGGTTTTGACTGGGGTGCCATCCTCCAATTTAAATTCACCCAAGATATAGGGATCAACCCCTTCGGTGTGCGTAGAAATGGGTTTATTCAATTCCCGATCCCACCACAGTTTATTTTGCGGATCAAAGCAACCCTCTTCGGGTGGCAGTTCAAAACGCACAAACATGCCCTCTTCGGTGCTATTGGTGTCGATATTGACCAATTCAGGGGCATTGGTGTATCGCACTAAAAAGTCGCGATCATATAATCCTTGTTTAATCAGTTCATGAATAAGGGCTAATAATAATGCGGCATCAGTGCCCGGTTTAATCGGAATCCATTTATCAGCGATGGCTGAATAGCCGGTACGCACGGGATTAATAGAAATAAAACGCCCGCCATTGCGCTTAAATTTGGAAAGCTCGATTTTCATTGGGTTCGAGTGATGATCTTCGGCGGTGCCAAACATGACAAACAATTTTGCCCGCTCTAAATCAGGACCACCAAAT
>LUTY01002456.1 GCA_001640045.1 Candidatus Thiomargarita nelsonii
TTGACAAACTCTTCGTCTATTTTTTGTGCCACTAATCTTAGGGCAGCCCCCATTGCAGTGATACCTTGTGCTTGCAAATCCGGCGGCTGAAAACTCACCAAATCGGTAAGTGGTACGATTTGTTTGGCATTAGAATCGAATGTAATGACGCTGATAAATACGGTTTCTAATGCATAAGGGTCCTGACGTAATGTAGAGGCCAACACTTGAACGCCATTTTTTACCGCTTCCAAGGGTTCTCCGTGCATGGACGAGGAGGTATCTAGCATAAGATATACAGGAAGTCGTCTCATCGTTAGTATTTCCTTAAGTTTTTGTTGTTTTTTGCCGGAGCAGGTTTGCAACCTGCTCCGTAACGTTTTTGTTGTTTCGGGAATGGAGCGGAGCGGATTTCCCGAAACCATTTGTTAATTAAATGACAGGGGCAATCCCTTGTGGTTGCCCATCGCGTTATGTTTGTCAATTCTGCTCCAGACAATTAAGATCATGCTGCGTTAATACCATAGTTG
>LUTY01002457.1 GCA_001640045.1 Candidatus Thiomargarita nelsonii
TTCATCTTTGTTAGGCACTAAATTGTAATCTTCTAGCAGCGGGTAAAAACCAAAAGTTTCTACCTTGAGTTTCAAAAACTCAAAGTCGGTCAACAAATCCCGCAATTTGGCTTCTTCTCCCTTTTCAGCTAGAAGAGTCGGCAAATTTTTTAATGTATCAAGGCGTTTTTTATCCACAACGTTTTCCCTCGAACTTCCCGCAGTTGCGTAAATATCTCAGCTCTATCTCATCTTTTATGTTCTTAAAGAAGAAAAGAGAACGGTATTTTGGAGTCCAAGATTTATCTTGGACTATTTTAGTGAATTGATGAGACTGCGTCAACCAAAAAATCAGGCAGCAATCACAAAAATCACAGTTCAAAACTGTGCGTTGGACGCGCCCTACTCTCGCTGGATGTTGCAGTTGCACAGCAAAAAGCAGGCATTCCCAAACTCCGTTTGGGAACGATAAATCTACACAAGTCCAAGCTACACGCACAGCTCAGAAAAGCATCAGCCAACGCATTGGC
>LUTY01002458.1 GCA_001640045.1 Candidatus Thiomargarita nelsonii
TTCTTTTGCTAACAACAAACAGCGCACACAAGCTGACGATAGACGTGGGCGTAAGGGCGACTCTAACCAAGGCACTCCCAATAACCAAATCACGGCATCCCTAGTCGCATCAGGATCAAGTCTTAACTTTTTCGCATTATCTCCATACACCACATCATCACAGTAACGTCCATAACGGCGCAAATCTTCTTGCATAGTCCTTGTCGTTGGTGCGGTTATAGCGGCTTGTTCCAACACTTTTTGATATTGGCTAATCGTAATACTGGTATCAGAATGCCGTCTTAATACGTTTTCTAGTGCGATGAGTCGTTGTGTGCAAGGTGTATCAAACGGTGGTTGTGGATCAGTTCTAATTAACATGGTCATGGCTTTATATTAGCTATATAAAAATAAGAACAATATTTTTCTTATATAGTATTGACATTTTAAAATACAATGGGTATGCTACGTGCCGTCTTAAAGAGAGAACAAAAAACCTATGGACAAGTCGATAAAGTTATACATTGAT
>LUTY01002459.1 GCA_001640045.1 Candidatus Thiomargarita nelsonii
GTAGTGCTTAGCTCTTTTTTGTTGTTAGGTAGCGGTTGTAATCCATCATCTGTTGTCTCATCAGATTTAAGGCCAATTGATGATGCAATAGAGAAGGATGCAATACTCCATTCGTTTGATTCTAAGCCTGATAAAAAAGATATCAAGGTTCAGACAATCAAGACAGCAGATGAGCATATTGAAAAACCGGATGATTTATTGTCTACGGTGGAACCCGATGACAAGGAACGAGAAAATAGTACCAATACCGTTGGTAATAAGGATGATGCTGTTGAGCATCATCTATTGTTGCAGGATTAATTAAACTATTGCAGGCATCAAAAGATGCCTTGGGATAAATCCCAAGGCTAAAAGCTAAAGTCACCTAAAGGTGACTGAATTCATTTGGTTAGTAGGCTTTAGCCTACTTTAGCTTTTAGCCTTGAAATTTATTTCAAGGCATCTTTCTTTAGCTTTTAGCCTTGAAATTTATTTCAAGGCGGAATTATCTGAACATCTCTAACAGCAG
>LUTY01002460.1 GCA_001640045.1 Candidatus Thiomargarita nelsonii
ATAACGTCTAACAACAACATATCATCGTCATGCTTATTGCCGGCTAAAATATTAGCCTGAATGGCAGCCCCTATTGCGACGACTTTGTCGGGATCAATATCGACATGGGGAGTACGTTTGAAAAATTCGCCGATTTTTTCACGTACACGCGGCATCCGAGTGGAGCCACCAACCATCACCACTTCATTGATGTCATCAGTGGATAATCCCGCATCCCGTAGTGTACGACGACAAGGCGCAATGGTTTTTTGAATCAAAGGATCGATGAGTTGATTGAGTTGTTCATTGCTTAATTCGCCTTGCCACAGGCTACCCTCTTCAAGCTGTATTTCTAATAGTGCTGTCTCTTTCGTGCTCAAAGTTTCTTTCGCGGTGCGAGCAATATCCAATAATTCACGAATATGGCTATGTTCGGCATCATCAGCAATGCCCGCTTGTTGCATGATCCATTGGGCAATGGCACGATCAAAATCGTCGCCACCTAAGGCAGAATTTCCCGCCGTCGCCA
>LUTY01002461.1 GCA_001640045.1 Candidatus Thiomargarita nelsonii
AAACAGTGTTATAGACGCGATTTTGATATAACAATGGCAAGCCCACAGCTACAATAATGTTTTTAGTTTGCGGTGCGATTTCATGCAAGACGCGCCGCGATTGTGCCAAAGTACCAGGGGCTAAAAAGGCATCTTCGCAACCATATCCGCTGATACAGAGTTCTGGAAGGCATAAAATGCTGATCTTGTTGGCACGAGCAGCTTTGATAGCTGCGATAATGTTTTTTTGGTTGTTTTCCCAATCTAGGGGCGTTTGATTGAGGCTGGCACTGCCTACATTGATATATTTCATGGGATTATCCAATTTTTTCGTAATTAGCTTTCACTTATTTGAAATTGACGTTTTTATAGCATATTTTTAATAAAAATAATTATATACAAATTATATACTTACTATTTTATTTTAATTGTTGACCTTGAAAAATTATTTTTAATACAGCAATATTTTTGCAAATAAGTAAATTTATGTGAGGCAATCCATTAAAAAAATAACGCATTTGGATTGAA
>LUTY01002462.1 GCA_001640045.1 Candidatus Thiomargarita nelsonii
TTCATTTATAGATTTTGTTTGAAATTCTTTGTTTACTTTTAAATGAAGAATTTCTTCAAAGATATTTTTTCCAAACTTATTTTTAAAAACTCTGTGTTGCTGTTGTATAAATTCCATACATAACAATTCGGTAGCAATTGTTTTAAGTAATTCGGCATTATAAAAAGCCGTTTTTCTGACATTTGATTCTCTTCCCACAACCAAAATTAATTGGGCATTATTTTTACAAACTCTTGATAATTCAATAAATACTTGAGCCATGTCCATACAATACTGGATTACAGTTAAAAATCTATTCGATCTGAATTTTCTATTTGCTCCAATTTCTGATTTAGCAACTGACAATACATCCCATCCTAGTAATTCAACAGAACGCCTATAATTTTGATGATAATTAAATACATTAATATATGGTGGGGATGTTATGACAAAATCAAAACCATTTTCATTTAGGTGTGTATTTCTGGCATCAGATAAATGACAAGCTATAGGCTTTTCTGAAAAGGG
>LUTY01002463.1 GCA_001640045.1 Candidatus Thiomargarita nelsonii
GTTCAGTTACTTCGTTTGGGGAATAAACGGATTTTTGGTTTTGCCCCGCCCAAGATAAATCTTGGACTCCGAAATGCTATAGACTTAATGGCATTGTGCTGTTGACTTTTAATCATCTCAACTAAGGGTTGATTAAGTTTCAACTTGCCCAGTTGGTGTTTAATTTTTCATTAAAATCTTCGCTTATCCACCCCTGTCCTTCGTGTAACCCTAACACACGCTGCCCTAAATCCTCAGCATCTGGTGGTTGAGTCGTTGAGGCAATAGGCATTAAGCGGATAACGGGTTGACTATTAGCTAAAAGTATAACTTCAGTCCCTGTTTGCACGAGAGAAACGATTTCTGTAAATTGCTTTTGTGCTTCAATGAGGTCAACGGTTTTTGCTAGCATAGGCTGTCTCCTCTTTTTAAATGAAAAACCACGAGATTATTGCACAGGTACTTATAACAGACTAACAATATTGAAATCCTACCAGTCACTCTGGCACACGTTGTTGCCTTGCAAA